>JBBJJH010000024.1:47220-52482 GCA_037623315.1 Halanaerobiaceae bacterium ANBcell28 | reverse complement strand
GCAAAATAACAAAAAACGCTTAGTTTTTTAAATATTTATATGGGGTTGATATGATCATATAGGTTTAATAAAATACGGTAATAGTAGATGACACAAAAGACGATTCAGAAACAATAAATATCCTGCTGAGTCATCATCATAATACAGCAAAAGAACTAAATAATAGAAATATATATGAAAAATTAATTACTCTGTTCAGACTACACATTAGTAAAAGAAGAAGAAAGTACAATTGAAAGTAATAAAAGTATGATAAAAATGGATAGCAAAGAAATTAGTATAGGCTGTAAAAAAGCAGTCAATATAATTGACAATAAGAAGATTCAAATAGGAGTATCTAATATGGGCATAAAGATAAGTAAGAACAAGATAAATATGTCATAGCCCTTGATAAAGATTTTTCTATTTTCATAGTAAGAAAAATTACTATAGTTTTTTCCTTAAACGATTCATCCTCCTAAAGTGATGTCTTGTTTTTGGTACCAGTCTAGTGCTTGATATATATGTTCTTTTTTAAAATCTGGCCAGTAATCTTCTATAACATAAAAATCAGAATAAATTGATTGTACTGGAAGAAAACCGCTTAATCTTCTGCGACCACCCCAACGAATTATTAAATCAATCCGGGAGACATCGTCAGAACACAAGTGGTTTTTTATTTTGTTTTTATTTTTAGCTTTATATAAGTTAAGCAAATCCCAGTGCCAGCCGTAATTTACCAGGAAATTAATTTTCATTCCACCATTACCAAAGGTTTTGCGTTTTGTGTATGCTAATAATTCTTCAGGGAACATAGGGGATTTACTATTACCAATTACCCTTAATTCAGCATCTTCATTAGATAGTAATTTTACAGCATCTACACAAGCTTGTACAAAAGCATGATATTGTTTTTTAGGTCTTTTGGTATTATCTGTTGTGAAGCCATAGTAGCTTAATTCTTTGACACCTAGTTCTTTGCAAATATGGTATAATTGTAGTCCTGGACCTAAGCCATTAGTATAGCCTTTATCTTTTGTATATCCGTTAGCTTCTGCCCAGCGTCTATTTCCATCTGGTATAATACCGATATGTTCAGGTATTCTCACTTAAATCATCCCTTTTTTAATGACGGGCAAATGTTCACCGACACAGTTTATTATATAGTTTATCTCTCATGACGTTTAATTTCGTCACATTAATAGTATGGACAATTTTTCTTTTTCTAATCAAAAATATTATTTAGGAAGATTTTCATATAATTGTTGAATATAAGAAGCACTTCTGTTATAATTTTAGAGATGGAACCAATATAAGTAATACGAGTTAAAAAATGACTTAGATATTCACTTGGAAAGGTTCTATAAATAATAATAGGGGGGCTAGAAATGTTTTTTACTAATAGTATTATGAAAAAGTCAATATTTTTAGTGTTAATCGTATTTTTACTTACTGTTATGGTGGGTTGTGATACAGACACACAATACTCACTTACAATTGAAATTGAAGAAGGAGAAGGAACAGTAACACCTTTCGTAAACGCAACGGAACCTTATGATGAGGGTACGCAGGTTACTATTAAAGCTAGACCTGATGAAGGATGGGAATTTGATGAGTGGATTGGTGAAGTAAAAGAAGCGTCTAATCCAGAAACTACTGTGATTATGAATAAAGATCAAATAGTTAAGGCAAGATTTAAAGAAGGAGTGTACTCTACTTTAAAAGAAGTTAAAAGTTTTGAGGAAATTGAAGTCCCTTATAGTACGGATTTAAAAAAACTAAAGGATATTTTGCCTTCGCAGGTAACTGTTGAAGTTGTTACTGATTGTGAAAACAATATAGAAGAAACTATAGTTTTAGAATGGGATTTTAAAAATTATGATGGTGATAAGCCAGATACATATGTTATAGAAGGAAATTTTAGTTTACCATATTATATAAGTAATCCAAAGGAGATAGACTTAAAAGTAGAGATGTGGGTGACAGTAAAAAATCCAGTAGTAACAAATATAGAATGGTCGGATGTATATTTAGAGGTGGATTTTGGTACGGAAAAAGATAAGATAGGTCTAGCAAATGAAATTCGAATTACTGCCAGTGATAATATTGTACATACGATAGGTGAATTGAATTGGGAAATTGTAGATTATGATCCTAACGTAGCAGGAAAATATGAGGCAATAGGTTCATTCGAATTACCATATGGTATAGATAAACCTGAAGAAGAAATGGATTTAGAGGTAAAGGCAACTATAATTGTAGCATTTGCAGGTGGTGATGGATCAGAAGAGAGTCCCTACTTAGTAAGTACAGCGACACAGCTTAATAGAATGAGAGAGCATTTGGATAGCCGTTTTAAACAAGTAGAAGATATTGATTTAAGTGAGTATAGCGAAGGAGAAGGCTGGCAGCCTATTGGAGATGCTGAAAGTCCTTTTACAGGAAGCTATGATGGTTATGGAAAAACAATAAGTGAGTTGTATATAAATAGAGATGAAAATTATGTTGCTTTGTTTGGATTTGTAGATGTAGATGTAGAGAACGCTGTATTAAAGAACATTAATTTAAAAGCGATAGATGTAAGAGGCAATAATTACGTAGGTGGTCTTGTAGGATTTGGAAATGTTGCTATTGAAAATGTGCATGTTGAAGGTACAATAAGTGGTAAAAATTACGTAGGTGGGCTTCTTGGTCGAATAGTTAATAGAGATGTATATTATTGCTATTTTGAAGGTAATATTACAGCACAAGAAAACGTTGGTGGGTTGGCAGGAAAAAATAGGGGTAAAATTAGCAATTCATACTCTACAGGTAAAGTAGATGGTGAGAATAACGTTGGAGGACTGGTAGGAGAGAATAGCAGAAATATTAGCAATTCACATTCTACAGCTACCGTAATTGGTATAGACAATGTTGGAGGATTAGTAGGAGAGAATAGTAATGAAATTATCAATTCATACTCTACAGGTAAAGTAGATGGTGAGAATAACGTTGGAGGATTAGTAGGAGAGAATGATTACGGGGAAATAACAAACAGCTATTATGATGAAGAAACCAGTAATCAAAATGATACTGGTAAAGGTGAGCCAAAAACTACTGAAGATATGATGCAGGAAGCGACCTTTGATGGATGGGATTTTGAAAATGTCTGGATAATTGAAGAGGATTCTTATCCACAATTACGGAATTAAATACTAGAGTATTTTTTAAAAAACTCTCATCTCTTATGAGGTGAGAGTTTTTTTAATTAGAAATATTTTCATATAATTGTTGAATGTTAGAAGTGCTTTTGTTATAATTTTAGAGACAGAACCAATACAAGTAATTTCTGCCAAATAATGACTTATACATATACTTAACAGGTTCTATATACAACTTTCGGAGTTGAATTTATAAAGTTTGTAATTTCAGCTTAGCCATTTGCTGAATGAGCGTTCAAAAAGCTCCAGTCCCGCATGGAAGGCTATGAATGGTTAACAAAACACTGTGGCATCGTAACAAGCCTAATTAGTTTGTTTTGTTAATGGCTAAGAAATTATCTCCCTTAATAGATTGCTAATAATTTCTGGCATCAAGAAATTTACATTTAAAAATATGATGGCAAAGCCAATTTGTTATTATGGCCTGGAAGAGGAACTGGGGGTCTAGCTTTTTTTGCGAATGAAGTTAAGGCTAAGCTGGCTTTATGCTAACAATCCAACACCGAAAGAGAGTTCTATAATATTAAATTATATTGGAGGGTTAGAAATGTTTTTAAGTGATATTATAAAAAAACCAATACTTATAGTTTTATTCTTATTACTACTTTTTATATTAGCTGCTTGTGATTCCGAATCATATCTACAAACAAAATACTCACTTACAATTGAAATTGAAGAAGGAGAAGGAACAGTAACACCTTTCGCAAACGCAACGGAACCTTATAATGAGGGTACGCAGGTTACTATTAAAGCTAGACCTGATGAAGGATGGGTTTTTGATGAGTGGATAGGTGATGTAAAGGACCCGTATAATCCAGAAACTACTGTAATTATGAATAAAAAGCAAATAGTTAAGGCAAGATTTAAAGAAGGAGTGTACTCTACTTTAAAAGAAGTTAAAAGTTTTGAGGAAATTGAAGTCCCTTATAGTACGGATTTAAAAAAACTAAAGGATATTTTGCCTTCGCAGGTAACTGTTGAAGTTGTTACTGATTGTGAAAACAATATAGAAGAAACTATAGTTTTAGAATGGGATTTTAAAAATTATGATGGTGATAAGCCAGATACATATGTTATAGAAGGAAATTTTAGTTTACCATATTATATAAGTAATCCAAAGGAGATAGACTTAAAAGTAGAGATGTGGGTGACAGTAAAAAATCCAGTAGTAACAAATATAGAATGGTCGGATGTATATTTAGAGGTGGATTTTGGTACGGAAAAAGATAAGATAGGTCTAGCAAATGAAATTCGAATTACTGCCAGTGATAATATTGTACATACGATAGGTGAATTGAATTGGGAAATTGTAGATTATGATCCTAACGTAGCAGGAAAATATGAGGCAATAGGTTCATTCGAATTACCATATGGTATAGATAAACCTGAAGAAGAAATGGATTTAGAGGTAAAGGCAACTATAATTGTAGCATTTGCAGGTGGTGATGGATCAGAAGAGAGTCCCTACTTAGTAAGTACAGCGACACAGCTTAATAGAATGAGAGAGCATTTGGAGAGTCACTTTAAACAAGTAGAAGATATTAATTTAAGTGAGTATAGTGAAGGAGAAGGCTGGCAGCCTATTGGAAATTTGGATGCCCCTTTTCAAGGAAGCTATGATGGTGGTAATTATGCAATTACTAATCTGAAAATTGATAGAGAAAATGAAGATTATGTTGCTTTGTTTGGATTTGTAAATGTAGATGTAGAGAACGCTGTATTAAAGAACATTAATCTAGAAGGAATAGATGTAAGAGGCAATAATTACGTAGGCGGTCTTGTAGGATTTAGCTGTAATATAAATGTAGAAGATGTATATGTTGAAGGTAATGTTGGCGGAGAAAATTATGCCGGAGGTATTGTTGGAATAACAGATACTGTGGTAATCAAAAATAGTATGTCGTATGTGGATGTTAGTGGATCAAGTAATGTAGGAGGGCTTGCAGGGTATAATACTGCAGATATTAATAATTCCTATGCAACAGGATCAGTAAGCGGTACAGAAAATATTGGAGGACTTGTAGGGTCTAATACTGCAGATATTAATAATTCCTATGCAACAGGATCAGTAAGCGGTACAGAA
>JBBJJH010000024.1:0-47120 GCA_037623315.1 Halanaerobiaceae bacterium ANBcell28 | reverse complement strand
CAGTAAGCGGTACAGAAAATATTGGAGGACTTGTAGGGTCTAATACTGCAGATATCAGTAATTCCTATGCAACAGGTACAGTAAACGGTACAGATACTGTTGGAGGATTGGTAGGAGAGAATTTTGGAAAAATTAAGTACTCTTATTCAATTGGAGAAGTAATAGGAGAAGAAGATACAGGCGGTCTTGTAGGAGTGCATAAATTAAGTCTAAATCGTATAACAAACAGCTATTATGATGAAGAAACCAGTAATCAAAATGATACTGGTAAAGGTGAGCCAAAAACTACTGAAGATATGATGCAGGAAGCGACCTTTGATGGATGGGATTTTGAAAATGTCTGGATAATTGAAGAGGATTCTTATCCACAATTACGGAATTAAATACTAGAGTATTTTTTAAAAAACTCTCATCTCTTATGAGGTGAGAGTTTTTTTAATTAGAAATATTTTCATATAATTGTTGAATGTTAGAAGTGCTTTTGTTATAATTTTAGAGACAGAACCAATACAAGTAATTTCTGCCAAATAATGACTTATACATATACTTAACAGGTTCTATATACAACTTTCGGAGTTGAATTTATAAAGTTTGTAATTTCAGCTTAGCCATTTGCTGAATGAGCGTTCAAAAAGCTCCAGTCCCGCATGGAAGGCTATGAATGGTTAACAAAACACTGTGGCATCGTAACAAGCCTAATTAGTTTGTTTTGTTAATGGCTAAGAAATTATCTCCCTTAATAGATTGCTAATAATTTCTGGCATCAAGAAATTTACATTTAAAAATATGATGGCAAAGCCAATTTGTTATTATGGCCTGGAAGAGGAACTGGGGGTCTAGCTTTTTTTGCGAATGAAGTTATGGCTAAGCTGGCTTTATGCTAACAATCCAACACCGAAAGAGAGTTATATAGTAGATGGTGAGAATAACGTTGGAGGCCTGGTAGGAGAGAATAGCAGAAATATTAGCTATTCATATTCTACAGGGTCAGTAAACGGAGAGAATAACGTTGGGGGACTTGTAGGATATAATAGATATAATTCACCTATAATAAACAGCTATTATGATGAATACACTACCAATCAAAATGATACTGGTAAAGGTGAGCCAAAAACTACTGAAGATATGATGCAGGAAGCGACCTTTGATGGATGGGATTTTGAAAATGTCTGGATGATTGAAGAGGATTCTTATCCACAATTACGGAATTAAATACTAGAGTATTTATTTAGAAACTCTCATCTCTTCTTGAGGTGAGAGTTTTTTAATTAGAAATATTTTTATATAATTTTATAAGATTGGGTATGTAAAGACTATATCCAAGTTGAAGGGCAGTGGTAAGAAAGTATTTAACATGACAGGCATTTGCTCTATTAGCTTTTCTGATGCTTTATTTACTGAAAGAATGTATAATTTTTAGAAAAATTAAATTGTATATTAGCGACAAAATATACTTGTTAATTTTAATATTATTTGCTATACTATATAAAATTTTATTAAAAATTGGGAGTGATTTTAATGTATAGGAAATATATAAAAAATAAATACTTTGTGTTTTTATTAATGTTTTTTGTAATACATATGGTAGTTAGTCCTGCATACTATAATGCATATGCTGCTTCTAAAGCAAGAACTGAGATTGAAAACCATTTTTATTTTACATATGATGATATGAATAGATCAATTTCTATAGAAAATGAGAAATCTAATATTGAACTTTTAGAAGAAAAGATGAAAGAATTATTAAATCTTTTAGAAGAGGACGAAAGTGTTTTTAATAACAAGTTAGATAATCAATTAGAAAAATTATCTGAAGAAATAAAATTATTAGATAAAAATATTATTGAAGAGTTTTCTAAAGAAGAGGCTTTATTAAGACAAAAAAATGTTTCAAGTAAAATACTAGCTAGACATTTTGACTTTCTAAATGAATATCAAGAAAAGATGAATTATCTGATAGACTTGATAGATAGGAATATAAAAGAAGATGATATCTTTTTTAGTGCTTTTAGTACAAGCAGAACAGAGGATCCAAGAGAGGAACTAAGATGGGAATTAAAAGAAAACTTTTTGCAGGAAAAATATATACTTCCTGAACTGGATGATTTACCAGTAACAAGTATAGATTTTGAAGCTGGAGAGCCAGGCGATTATCAATCAATTACACCTGCTTTTCAAGCTACTATGGGTAATTTTCAAGTTCAGAGTAATTATCAGGTTCAAGCTAATGACTTGCAGGAAACTATAGAAATTCAATTTACTCCAGAAATTAGAGAACTTGCTAGAGATCTTGATCATAACCCAGTTAAAATCTATGAGTATATTAGAAATAATTTTGACTATGAGCCTTATTATGGTTCAGTTAGGGGTTCCCAGGAAACATTACGCCAACGAGCAGGTAATGACTTTGACTTATCCTCGCTATTAATAGCTCTATATAGAGAGTCAAATATTCCATCTAGGTACGTAACAGGAGTTGTAAGAATACCAGTTGAAAAAGTAAAACAATGGGTGGGTATAGATGATACGCAAAGTGCATTAAATATATTCCCAAGCAATGGAATTCCGTCTAGAGCTATCGTATCTGGAGGTGAAGCAGTTTATCTAGAACTTGAACACACCTGGGTTGAAGCATATCTACCATTAGCAAATTATAGGGGAGTACGTCTCGACGAATCTGGTAAAGGTTGGGTTCCTCTTGATTCAGCGTTCAAACTTTATGAAACAGTTGAAGGAGTTGATTTTGCAGAAAAAATAACATTTAGTATTGATACGCTAACAGAAGACTTAGAAAAAGGCTCCGTTATAGGAATGGATAATAACTCTATTACACAGGTTGACAATGAAATGATCGATGCTGTATTTAAAAATTACAAGAATACCCTCAGAGTATATCTAGAAGAAAATCATTCTGAAGAACGTATGATAGATATACTGCCAGGACATCAAATTATAAAAGAAGAGTATTCAATTTTACCATTATCTTTACCTTATGAGATAGTAATAACAACAGGAGAAATGGACTCTTTAAGTGATAAATATAGAGAAAAGTTAAATATTCAAATAGAAGGAGATTACTGGTCAGGTGCAGATATAAGCTATACAGCTGCTATTTCTGAACTATTAAGCAAAACAATTTCTTTATCATATATAGCTGCAACAGATGCTGATAGCCAGTTAATAAAATCTTATATACCAGAGATAGAAGTTGATGAAGAACTTGACATAAATAAATTACCAGCAAGTTTACCTGCTTATTTAATTCAAGTTAAGCCTAAATTAACTATCGATGATAAAGTAATTGCAGTTGGTTCCCCCGTGACTTTAGGCTCAAATCAAAATCTGAATTTGAATTTTATTCACCCTATAAAAAATGCTGGAAGGGATAATTATAAAATTGTTGCTGGGGAAAGCTACGTTATAAATTTAAATAACGGGAGAGTAAATGGAAAACATTTAGATGACAAGATAGTTAATTTAAGGAATATGGAATATAATTTGACTGAGGAAAATTTTAACAAGATAACTTCATCCTCATTGGCTAGTGAAACCCTTCATACTATTGGAATGAGCTATTATGCACAGGTTGATATGATCAATAAAATGTTACAGCAACAAACTGGTATTAGATCTTTTAGGATGACATCTGCTGGGCTAACAAAAATGAATCTTAATGTGGAAAAATTGTTTGGAATGCCACGATTAGTTAGACCTGGTGGGATGTCTATTGATTTAGCTAGAGAAGCGCATAATAGCTGGAGTGTAGTTGGAGATGAGAATAATGTAAAAGCTTATAATATGGTTAGCGGTATGATGAGTTCTTATATGGAAGGGTCAATTTTCTCGCAAATGTTTGGTGGAGCTTCTGTAAGTACAATGCATGTTCTTCAATATGCCAATAAAGAAGGAATACCTATTTTTACTATAAACTCTGAAAACTATGAAACAGTATTGGAACAGTTGGAGTATAGTCATAGCAAAAAACAGATGTTCAGGAATTTCATTCTAAATGGAAAATCAATTATAGTTCCACAAAGAGAAGTAACTATCTCTGATTGGACTGGAACAGGTTATATAGTCCAGAATGAAGATGGTTCAGGGGCTTATATGATTAGTGGTGGATTAAATGGTGGAGTCTTGGGAGAAGTGATGGAATTTGCGAAGGAACTGTTTTGGTTTTTAATAGGTGGTATTCTCGATGGCACATTGATTCCTGGAATTGGTATAATTATTTCTTTTGGCAGATTAGTAGATTCAACTAGTAGCAATGCTGAAGAAACCAGGGAATTAATGGATGGTAATTATAGTAACTGGGCAAATATGTTTTTGCTGGATGTGTTGATCTATTTTATAGCAGCATCATTTATTTTGATTACTGTAGTTGCCCTTTTATTGGGCTCTCCTTTAGGATTCTGGTTTTTCCTGATTACTCATATAATAATGAGAGCTTTAGTAATATACCGAGAAAATTTATATGATGAATATATGTCTGAGATGTCCAGTAATAATGTGTTTTTCAATAGGAAATTCTTATATGCTTGAAGCCAAGATTTAAGCAGAGCTAATCTTTAAAATGATTTATCATAGTGATTTGAAAAGATTAGCTCATAAGAGGTATTTTATAAAAAAATGAAAGGTTGTTAAAACTTATGAGAAATGATAAAAAATCTAAAGATGTTGAAAAAGTTTTAGGTAAAATATATTTTTGGCTTGTTATTGCCATTTTGTTAGGGATTCCATTTCTTATAACAGAAGAGGAGTTGTTTTTTATAATTGCACTCCTTGGAATATTTATAATATGTCTTTTACAGATAAAATTATATTTAAAATATAATACGTGTATAAATTTTTTGATGATTGGGGGATTTAAAATAGTTTCTGGAAAAAAAGCTTTTAATTTATTTTTAGCTTTTTTAATAATAGCTATTGTAGTAGTTGTTACCTGGATATATTATCTTCTTCAGCACTTTAATTTACTAGCCTAGATTTAAAGAATTAAATTTAAAAGGAGGAAGCAAATGTATTTAATAGGAGGAATAACTATATTATCATTGCTATCTTTTTTACTAGTATTCGCTATATTATATTTATTGCTTAAGAAAAGCAAAAGTAAGATAGTTATAATGGATAGATATCTTCGCTTTAGTATTATATCTACAGCCATAATATTAGCATCACTAATCTCATTTACAGTTATTATTATTTCCTGTGCTTTTTATTTTGGTCCAGGGTCAATGGTGGTTCAATTGGTATACGTAATCTGGATAATAATACTTGTATTAGTAAGTACGAAAGTTTTAATACCTGTGGAAACTAAAAATGATATAGAATACTCTCAAGATTTATTACAATATAAAGAGTCTAAAAGTATCTTATACCTTTACGGAGCAATTGCTGTTTTTATAATAATTCAATACTTTTTAATGGATTATTATAATATTATAACTATATTTCTAGGTTTAATGTTAATTGCGTTTTTAGGTTTTACTTTGTATAAAGGTTTATTTAGGAGTAAAGCGATAATAAATAATGATCAGTTAAAATATAGGTTAAATGTTTTTACTAATGCAAAATTGGAGTTTAAATATATTAATTATATAAAACTAGGTAAAGGTTTTGCTCAGAATGATCTTATTGAAATATTCTATAGTGTTAATGATATCTATAAAGAAAAGTTAAGAATTTCTTATATAGAGGGAATCAATAATTTTATAAAAGAATTAGTTAAAAGATCTAACAATGCAGAAATAGATAATGAAATTAGAAAAATAATAAATGATTAAATAAAGCTTTATTACATATTATTTTGTTTATTAATTCTAAACAATTATTTCGGAGGTGTTTATTTATGTTAAAAAAATATTTAAATATTTTTTTAGTATTTGCTTTTCTATTAATAATGGCTAATACAGCAAATGCAGGTATTGAATATATAGAGAGCCAATCTTTAATCGAGGAACGAACTGTGGATTTCAAAGCTCTTTCTTTGTTGGTGAAATCATATAATAGTACAGGTGATATATCAGAACTACAAGAAAAGCTACTTTTTCATGTAGAGGAAGAAGATTTAATAGGACAGGCCTTTTCTCTCCTGGCAGTACCCGATACTTCACTTGCTGAAAAACTGGCAGTGGAGCAAAATTACCAGGGAGATTGGGAAGAAGATATTTATCTGACATCTCTAATTTCTTATGCTTTTTTGATACATAATTTAGAACTAAGTACAGCCAGGGTTGGACTAAATTACCTCAGTTCAGTCCAAAATATTGACGGTGGCTGGGGTCAAGGCGGTCAATCAGCTATACAGGAAACGGCCTTAGCACTTTTAGCTTTGACCGAAGGGGATTATAGTGGAAAGCCTGAGATAAACGCAGTCAATTGGCTTTTGCGTCAGCAAAGTGCTAATGGTAGCTGGGGAAATAATATTAATACTGCCTGGACTCTGCTGGCTTTAGAAAAGATGAATTTTAGTGGAGAATTAGAGGAAGAAAAAAATGAAGCTATAGAAAATGCTGTAGATTATTTTAAAATGGCTGTTAATTTTGATGCTGGCTGGGGACTGCAGGCTGGAGAAGAAAGTAATCTCTTTACTACTGCTTTAATTCTTCTGGCTCTGCAAGAATATGATCCTGAACTTTTACCAGTAGTAAATGGACTAGAATTTTTAGAAGAGTTAATAAGTGATCAAGCATGGTTAAATAAAGCTTTTGCTTATTATAGGATTTCAGAGATTGATTATTTGCTTAGAAATACATCATATTCAGGTGTTGAAGCAAAATACAGTAATTACTTAACTACTTTCCCAGAACAAAATAATTATGATTATTTAGCTCGAAGAATCTCTATTCTTGCAAGGAGAGGAAAAGATTATTCAGAATTCCTTGAGCAATTACTGGCGGGACAAAACTATGATGGAGGCTGGGGATTTGCTGTAAATTACGAAAGTAGTCCATGGGAAACAGCACTTGCTTTAAGGGCATTACTTGATATACAGTATAGCGATTTATCTTTATATAGAAATATTATTACTTATTTTAATAACAATAATAATGCTAACGGTTCTTTTAGTATTAAAAGAGGTGAAGCAGGAAATACATACTTGACATCAATAATAGTTGAGGAGCTAAAGAGGCTGAATGAAATTATAGGTACAGGCTATTTGCTAAATCATAGCCGACAATGGCTGATAAGCCAGAGAAATAGTGATGGTAGCTATGGAGATATTTTGGAAACAGCCAGGGCTTTTGCAGTAACAATAGATCAATTAAGTGTTTCAGAAATAATGGCTACACTTGATTTTATTTATTCACAAAAACAAGCAAATGCTAGTTGGAATAATGATTCATTAAGCACCGCTGCAGTGCTTTCTGCACTGGAATTAATCAAGCCTAATTTAACGATTGAATCAGAAGATATTTCTTTCTCCCAGGAAGAAGTATATTACTCTGATAAAATAGATGTAGAGCTTATCATTAAGAACATTGGCTTTGCAGATGTAGAAGATCTTGAAGTAGCCTTATATAATGGAATTATAGCAGATGAAAATTTATTAAGAACTGAAATATTAGCTCTTGTTCCTGCCCAAGAACAAATTACCCTTGAATATAGCTGGGAATTACTAGAGATAGGCAGACAAGAGTTTACAGTACTTATTGATCCTGAGGCTAAGATTGAAGAGATGGATAAAAGTAATAACCATGCTTCAAAACTGCTAAATGTAATTCCTAGAGTTGATCTAGCTATTAAGCCAGAAAATATTCGTTTAGTTCCAGAGAATCCTGGAACAAATGAGCTTCTGGAAGTAAGAGCTGAAATAGAAAACCTTGGTTTCTTAGCAGCTGAAGAAATTGAAGTTTTATTTACTCTTGCTAAGCCTGAAGATGAAGATAGTATTACTCTAGATGTCATAGAGATAGATGTTCTAGAAGGTCAAGAAAGCATAGTAGTTGTTCATGAAATGGAATTGCCTGAAGGGGATTATATAGTATATGTGACTATAGATCCAGATAATAAGATTGAAGAAGATAGAATAGATAATAATCAAGCTTATTATGAATTTGATGTTTGCGAGAGAATTGATCTTGCTATAAGTCACAATGATATAAGAATCTCAGAGAGTAATCCTGTTGAAGGAGATACAATAACTGTCTATGCAATTATAAGTAATTTAAGAGAAACAACGGTTAATAATGTTCCGATAGCTTTTTATTTAGATGAGATGAAAGAAGAAAATATAATTGAGATAATAGTACTTGAAGAAGTAAAGGGAAATCATACAGCTCTTGCAGAATTAGAGCTGAATACTACAGGACTTCTTGGTCGAAATGCTATTTATATCAATATAGATCCTGAAAATACTATTCAGGAAGTGGATAAGTATAATAACTTTGCCCTGGAAATATTTAATGTTCAAGGCCGCCCAGACTTAACAGCTTCACTTAATTTTTATTCAATGACCGAGGGAGTGCCAGGACGTATTAGAATTACAGTTCTTAATCAGGGAGAAAATAGAGCAGAAGAATTTTCCATTAGAACTTATTTAAATGGGATGGAAGATGAAAATATTTTAACAGATGACATAGTAATTAATGGCTTAGATGCTGGTAGACAACAAGCTATCGATATTTATTTAGATACGGTGAATCGAGCAGGAACTCACAGCTTCTATCTGGAAATTGATCCGGACAATCATATCAATGAAAGTGATAAAAGTAATAATTTATTGCTTGATGAATTTACTATTGATCCTCCAGCTGAAATTGTAGTAGAGGCTTCAAAAGTAGCATTTGAACCAGAAATAGTTTATGAAGGAGATCAGGTTCTTATTAGTAGCCAAATAGACAATGTTTCCACTATATCTGTATCTAATATGCTAGTTCATTTATATGAATTAATTGAGGATGAATGGGTATTGCTAGGGGAAGAAACACTTAGTGTTTCTGCAGATAATTCAGCAAAACTTGAAATCGCCTGGGATTCTGACTATAAATTAGGAAATAATAGTTTTAAAATTGTTGCTGACCCAGAAAATAATTTTTATGAGCGTGATAAGAGTAATAATACAGCATATGTAGACCTAGAGGTGTTATTAGCTATATATCCAGATTTTCTTATAAGGAGCGAGGATATAAGCTTCGAACCTGCTCGAATTTCTCGTGATAGTACAGGCATAATTAAGGCAGAAGTTCAGAATATCAGGACAGTGCCTGCAGAAAATGTCTTAGTTCGCTTTTATAATGGCAATCCTATAGAAGAAGGTGAATTTATAGGGGAGACAAGTATAGATATAGGGGGAAGGAGTAGTAGTATAGCGGAAATAGACTGGGATACTTCTGCTTTAAGAGCTTTTCAAGAGATTTATGTCTGGGTAAACCCTGAAGGATATATTGAGGAAGCCTCTATGGATAATAATTTAGCTAGCAGAATTGTACAGTTATATTCAGCTATTGAAGAACAACCTCAAAATCTTCAGGCAAATGTTATAGAAAATAATCTATATTTGGAATGGGATCGACCTGATATTGACGGAATTACTGGATACATGATCTATGTTGATAATCAATTAGACACTCCAGAAATTGAAGTAGAAAGGGGAGTGGCAGAAGCATCATCTACTTTCAGTAGCTATCGAGCAGAGAGAGCCTTGCAGGATTCTTCTTATTGGCGAGGAGCTAATAGTAGCTTTCCTTACTGGTTTACTGAAGAATTTGATGAATATCAATATCTTGAAGAAATAGAAATTGATTGGTACTATAATGCACATGAATATGAGATTCAGGTCTGGACAGGTGATAAATACCTTACCATTATAGAAGTAAATGACAATAATGAAAGAATAGTGAAGCATCAATTAGCTGAAAACGGTATATATCTGAAAAAATATAGGATAGTTATAAATAGAACATCACATAGTAGTAGAGCTGGAATAAACATCATAAACCTTAAAGGTCGAGAAGTAGTAGAATCGGAGGAATATAATAAGCTAGATTTGGCAGCAGGAAATTATAGATATGCTGTAAGCAGTCTTAATCAAAATGGAGAAGAAAGTACACCTGCTGAAATAGATGTTGTTATCTCTCCACCATTAGCACCTGTAAATTTTGAGTCAAATGTTGATGGTAGTAATGTTTATCTTAACTGGCAGGAGAGCTTATCAGAAGATGTAGTCGGATATTATCTACGACGTGATGGTTCTCTTATCGGAGAAAGTGAAATTCTTAGTGGAAGTGCTGAAGCATCTGGATTCCATGGTAACTCCTATACTCCCGATAGAGTTTTAGATGGTAGCAATTCAACATATTGGCAGATAAGACAGACGAGTAGTGATGAAATATGGTGGCAATTAAATCTTGAAAATGAAAGATATCTATCATTATTACAAATAGATTGGCGCAGTACACCTTCATATTATAGGGTTTTAGCATGGCAAGGTGGAGAATGGCAAGAGATAGTTGAAATTAATGATTACCCGGGAAATAATCACCTTCTTGATCTCCCTGGTGATTTTAAGACAGATAAAATGCGTATAGAAATTACTGATTGGCATAGCGGTAGGGATCTTAGAATAAACCAAATAGAAGTTCAGGGACAAAAAAGGATCACAGATACAGAGTATATAGATCAAGCCTTGAAAGCTAGCAATTATCAATATAGTCTAAGTGCAGTAAATAATCTTTCCTGTGAAAGTGAAATAACTTCTATTGATACGAGGATTAATCTGCCTGAAAGGGTTGAAAACCTTGAAATAGAAGTCGTAGAAAATGATTTACTTCTTAGCTGGGAGCATAATCAAGAAGAAGGTCTTCTAGGCTATTTAGTTTATCGCAATGGAAATATAATAAATAAGCAGCTACAAGATGAAATTGCTACACACGGGCAGTTGCTTGTTTCCAGTAATCAAGGTAATGTTGAAAGGGCAATTAGTCGCAGTACAAGTTACTGGCAATCAAGTGGAGCTTATCCTCAATGGTTTGAAATATCTTATGATAGTCTTCGACTTATTTCGGAGATAAGTATTAAGTGGAGAAGTTCTTCTTATTCAGCCAGAGATTACTTTATACAATATAGAGTAGGAGATGAATGGTATAATATAGTTGAGCTTAAGGATAACAATGCTTTAGAAAATATTCACAGATTTGAATATCCTGTTTATACTGATGGAATTAGGATTTATGTTCAAACAGGAAATCATTCATCTGCTATCAGGATAGAAGACATCTATCTTTATGAAACAATACTATCAAAAGAGCTGAATTATATAGATCAAAGTGTCCCTGATGGAAGTCATGACTATCAGATACAGGCAGTAGATGAGGCAATTAATTTAAGTCCTATATCAGAAGTTTCATCTATTAATATAGGTGATATTGTATCTCCTAAAAATTTACAGGCAAGTGTAGATGAAAATATTGTTGATTTAAGTTGGGATATAGATAGTTTAGAAGGGATTATTGATTTTAATATTTATCGTAATTCCAGGCTGATTCAGGAGTTAGGAAAAGTAAGTAATGAATTTTCTGCAAGTGCTTCTATTAATGACAATACAATAAATAGAATTTTTGATGGTAATAGTAATACTTATTGGGAAATTAGGTCCTGGAATTGTCCTGCAACAATCGAAGTGGAAACCGCCATGGTAAAAGAAATTAATAGAATTAAGATAAACTGGAGGACTGCTTCTGAATTGGCAAGGGATTTGAATGTATTGGCTATGGTAGATGGAGAATGGCAAGTAGTTTATGAATTAAGGGATAATTCAGAGCCTTTCAATGAATTAATATTTGATAGTGTTAAGACTAACAGAATTATGATTGAGATCCTTTCAGGTTCAAGTCGAATTCGCTTGACTAGTCTGGAATTATTTGATGAAGGATTAGTTCGGGAATTAAAGTACAAGGATATAGTATATATGGACGGAGATTATACTTACTGGGTTAAGGCAGTATCTAAGGAAGGGAAAGTATCAAGTGCCTCTAATTCTGTAATAGTTAAGACAGTAAATAATACTCCGCCAGTAATGCCAGAAAATTTCGCTATAACAGAGATAAACAATAATTTGCGATTATCCTGGTCAGCAAATCAAGAAAACGTTGCTGGATATGACCTATACCTGAATGACTCCGAAATACCATTGAATACAGGTTTAATACGTGCTAACACATATAATTATTCAATACAGCCAGGTCTTAGTGAATATAACTTTAGATTAGTTGCCGAGGATAAAAATGGCAGGAGAAGCGACGATGCTCTAGCTACCTTTGAATTCAGTAGGCCTCTAAGTCCTTTGAATTTTGAAACTACTGTCACTAAGAGAGATGTTCAGCTAAACTGGCAAGCATCAGGAAGTATGAATATCTTAGGATATAGGATATTTAGAGATGGTGAAATACTGAATAATAGGAGTAGAATGAATCCCGAAAATATCAATGCTTCTTCTCTATATCTAAATAACAATAATTATCATTCAAATAATGTTAATGATAGAAATGATAGTACTTTCTGGAGACCTGCTAGTAATGATCAAAATCCATATCTTGAACTAAAATACAGTAATAAAATATTAGTATCAGTACTAGAAATATCTTGGCATTCCATAGAAGCTATACCAGAAGAATATATGGTTCAGGCATATATCAATGGTCAATGGCAGGACATATATATAGGCAGTGGTTTAGCTAAAGAAGTGTACACACTGCCAGAGATTGTTCTTACAGACAGTTTGAGAATATTAATAAATGATAATACTAGTTCTACTAGACTAGCAAGATTTGAGGTATATCAATCCAGCTTAAGTACCAGAACTAATTGGTCTGATAATGATTTGGAGCCTGGAGAATATACTTATAGTATTTCTTCAGTAAATAGGATAGGCCTTGAGAGTATTAGAAGTGAAGAAGTGCTTGTTGAAATCAGCAAGAAAAATCTAGCCATCCAGGCAGGAGACTTATACTATACTCCTTATAAACCGTCTATATTTGATAATATAAGTATCTTTGTTCAGGTAAGGAACCAAGGCCAAGAAAATGTAAGTGATGTACCTGTAGGAATTTATCTGAGAGATGATGAAGAAGACACACTATTAACTACTTTACTTATTGATGAAATCGAAGTTGGAGAGAGAACTTTATTACAATATAACTGGGATCCCACTGGATTTGCTGGAGAATTTGAGCTAATAGCTATAGTTGATCCAGAAAATACTATCAATGAATATGATAAAGGTAATAATCAGCAAAGTATTGGTATTGAGATTGCAGAAGAGAAAGTATTAAATACAGAATTAGCTTCTATTTGTAGTAATGATTTCTCGGAAATTACTCTTTCTGTTCAGGTGAATGATCTTGTAGGTAATGGGGTTGCTGGTTTGAATGAAAATAACTTTATCATTTTTGAAGATGGTACTAAACAGCAAATTACTTCATTTACTTCAATTGTAGATGAAGCTACAGAAATTCCAAGAGTAGATCTTGTGTTTGTAATTGATACTTCTGGTAGTATGGGTCCTATCTGGGATGATATACCTCTGGCTATTGTTGAACTTACTGATGAAATGATACGTAGAGGAATAGACTTAGAGTATAAGATTTATTCAATGAGAAACTTTTGGTCTGGCACACAAAATATACCTACAAATGAAATATTAAGAACTGGTATCTTCAGGGGTCAAAACTATACACTTACTACAGAATGTTGGGGACCTGCTACTGCATGGATAGCTGAATATTACTCGTGGAGGGATAGAGCTTTCCGGGTTATCGTTCCTATTGCTGATGAAAATGCATATCGTGGTAACCCGCAGAGACCAGAATCTTTAGAAAGCTTAGCTGAGGCTATTGATTATTCACTTGAAAATAATGTAGAGGTCTACCCTATTTATCAAGATTATTATTGGTCGCAACAATTAATGGAATCAGTTATAGAAGAGATGACAGAAATAGCTGAAGCTACAGGTGGAGAGGTCTTCCATTTTGAAGAATACGGCAGTATTGCTAATGCTTTAGCTAGAGTATTATCTAGAAAAAAAGTTGATTATTCAATTGTATATCAAAGCAGCAAACCGGCTCGCGATGGGACAATAAGAGAAGTTTTAGTAGAAACAAATTATCGATATGCTGAGGGTCAGGATACTGGAAGCTATCGAGCACCACAGGACAGTTATAGCAATTTACAGGCTGATAGATTAGAAGCGGATAGAGTTATAGCAGCTAATCAAGTTATAAGTCTTAGAGGAAAGGTTAGTAATATAGGTGGAGTTATAGCCTATGATATACCTGTTTCCTTCTATCTGGGTAATCCTGAAGAAGGTGGTCTAGAAATTGTTAGTAAAATAGTATCTTCTTTAGCACCTCAGGAAAGCAGAGAAATTGAAATAGAATGGCTAGCACAGGCTGGAAAACATCAGATTTATATGATAGTTGATCCAGATGATATCATTGAAGAAACTAGCAGGGATAATAATATTGCTATAGTTGAACTTGAGATACCTGGGAGACAGAAAGCTGATTTATTAGTATTGGAAGATGAAATATATTTTGATAGATATGTAAGTTTACCAGGAGAAATGCTTGAGTTAAATGCACGTGTAAGAAATATTGGTGCAGATGTAGGGCGTTTTACTGTAGGTTTCTATCAGGGTAATCCTTATCAAGAAGGAAAACTTATTACTAATAAAGTTATTGAAGGTCTGGAATATCTAGACTATCAGGATTTGACTATAACTTGGATTACAGGTTATCAAGCAGGAGAAGAAGATATTTATGTAATAGCAGACCCTGAAAATAGAATTGACGAAGTTAATACTGACAATAATATGGCCTTTAAGACAATAAATATAGCTAATCACTCTATACTAGGGCATGTGAGTACTGACAGGCTGGAATACCATGCTGGGGAAGATATCTTGATTTCTATGGAAGTAGAAAATAGTAGTCAGGCTATGTGGTCAGGAGAAGCAGTATTAAGTATTGAAGATCTTCATGGTAATCAGGTTGAAGAAATACAAGCATATTTCATTGAAGATTTATATACTGAACTGGATGCTGAAAATCAAGAAAATAAATGGAAAGAGAGCTTTATCTGGAATCTTGATAATTTAATATCAGATAAGTATAGAGCTGTATTAAGACTCAAGCAAGGTGGAGACCTAATTGCTGTCTATGCCAGCGAATTTGAAGTTCTTCCGGAGCTTGCTGTCAGAGCTAGTCTTTACACAAATAAAGATAGGTATTACCCTTATGAAGATGTAGTAATTGATCTTAGTTATGAAAATTTAAGTACGAATGCTTCATTAGAAGATATAGATATAGAGATTATAGTAGGAAAAGAAAATGATGATAAAGTCTACTATGATAGTTTAAGAATTGATTATTTAGCAATAGGCTTTGCTGGTAGAGAGGTATTTTACTTCCCTACTGCTAATCATAAGCCAGACAATTATTACGTGAAAGCAAGATTATTAAAAGAAGAAGAAATCTTATGGTCTGAAGAAAAAGCCTTTACAATAGAAGGACAGATAATACCTGAAGGTTTGCTAACTATAGAATCTAGCTATATAAATTCTACAGATGATATGCTCTTTGAGTATCAAATAAGAAATAACGGTAATTCGGATATAAAAGATAGCTTATTAGAGCTACTAGCGATTAATCTTGAAAACGAGGAAATACTTGATCGTATTGTTCTAGATCAATCATTTGATTTAGCTCCTGCTGATATAGTTAGTGAGAGTAAAGTAAGGGATATGACTTTAATTGAAGGACAATACATGCTTATATTGCAGATAAGAACTGACGAAGGCGATATTTATCCAATAGATAGCTCTGCTTTTACTTTTGATGAAACCCCTCCAGTAACAACAGTTCATTTAGAAGGAGAAGAATTGAGTGATAATGTATTTGAATCAGAAGTACAAGTAAGTTTGGCTGCTGATGATAATGGTGGTAGTGGAGTAGCAGCAATCTATTATATGCTAGACGGAGGGGACGAACAGTTATATACTGAACCCTTCTTTATAAATAAAGAAGGAATAAGCGAGTTAGAGGTATATGCCGTTGATAATTGTGGTAATTATGAAAGTCCTCAACTAGTACAGATTTCAATATATTCTTTCTGGGGACTAGAGTATAGTGTTTTGACTCAGCAATTAAGAAATGCTGGTGCAGTCACTATAGATACTGCATTTAGTAATGGACCTGTAGTTTTAAAAGGTGCCTGTCAATTGAATTATTTAGGCACAGCTGAAAGTAGTGTTGATATGCGTGGTAATATTAGGGTAAATGAATTAGAGACTGACCTGCCTTATAAATCTATACCTGTTCCAAAATGGGAAGAACTGAAGGCAGCAAGTAATCTTATTTCACCTTATATGTGGTGGCAGAATTTAGAGATGGAAGACGCCAGGTTTGAAGGTAATACTATGCTATTAGGAACTCAAAGTGTAAAAGGTCTGATTGTTGTGGATGGAGATTTAGAGATAGTGGGAGATTCTCAATTAATAGATGTTGCTATTTTTGCTACTGGTAATATTAAAATTACTGGTAGGGCAGAGATTAAAGGTTTAATTTATGCAGGAGGAGACCTTAAAGTAGCAGGAGATATTAATGTTTCTGGTGTTATTATAGTAAATGGTCTAGCCAATATTACTGGAAAGGTAAGTGGAGATGAGATAAGTATGGATGAATACTGGCAGTGGTTGAAATATTAATACAGATATATAGCAAAGAGGATTTAAAATCCTCTTTGCTATCTTTATAACTATGGCAATTAGTCCAGATAATGTCCAGATGTCCAAATAGTTAAAAAAGTACTTGCAAATATTGCAAAGATGTATTATACTATAATGTAAACATTTAGTATTTAATATTTAAAAAATGTTGAGCAGGATTAGTAAATTTATTTTCTGTTATAGAGAGCCGATGCTAGCTGAAAATTGGCCAGGAAATATATTGAATCCACCTGTGAGTGGTGTGGGAAATAACCATACCCGGTTAAAGAACCGTTATTTTCTTCTTGAGTGCTTTGTTTATTCTTAAAGAATAAAGGGGATTTTCTCTTTAGTTTTTTGGAGTAACGAGGTAACAGGGTGGTACCGCGGGAATTACATACTCTCGTCCCTTACTGGGATGGGAGTTTTTTAATGCTATAAATTCATCTGCGAATTTTGAGTTAAAAAATTAAAAGGAGGTTGTTAAGATGTTGGATTTGAGATTTGTTAGAGAAAATATTGATTTACTTGAAAAGGCTTTAGAGAAAAGGGGTAAGGATATTTCTTTAAGCCAGTTTAAAAGGCTTGATGAAAGAAGAAGGGAATTGTTGTTTGAGGCAGAACAGTTAAAAGCTAATAGGAATACTGTTTCTCAGAAAATAGGAGAGTTAAAAAGAAATGGTGAGGATGCTAGTGCTATTATAAATGAGATGAAAGATGTTTCTGTAAAAATCAAAGAATATGACGATGAATTAAATCAAATAGAAGAAAATCTCAATGATATTTTATTAGGCTTACCTAATTTAGCAGATGAAACTGTACCTATTGGTAAAGACGAGAGCGAAAATAGAGTAGAGAAAACCTGGGGAGATCCTCGTAACTTTGATTTTGAAGTTAAAGCTCACTGGGATCTTGGTGAAGATCTTGATATTTTAGATTTTGAAAGAGGTGCAAAGGTAACAGGAGCCAGATTTACCTTTTTAAAAGGTGCAGGGGCAAGACTAGAAAGAAGTTTAATTAACTTTATGATAAATCTTCATGTAGATAAACATGATTACACAGAAGTTTTTCCACCTTTTGTTGTAAATGCAGATAGTGCAACTGGTACAGGACAATTGCCAAAGTTTGCAGAGGATATGTTTAAGTTTGAAGGTTTAGATTACTATATGATACCTACTGCTGAGGTTCCTGTAACCAATATGTATCGTGACGAAATCTTAAAAGCAGAAGATTTACCTATTTATCATGTCGCTTATAGTGCTTGTTTCAGGGCTGAAGCTGGTGCCCATGGAAGAGACACTAGAGGTGTTATTAGACAACATCAATTCAACAAGGTTGAAATGGTGAAATTCGTAAAACCAGAAGAATCTTATGATGAACTGGAGAAAATTACTGCTGATGCAGAAGATGTACTGCAAAAATTAGAACTACCATATAGAAAAGTTACTTTATGTACAGGGGATTTAACTTTTGCTTCAGCTAAAACCTATGATCTGGAGGTCTGGATGCCAGGATTTGATACCTATCGTGAGATTTCATCCTGTAGTAATTTTGAGGATTTCCAGGCTAGAAGAGCGGGAATTCGTTATAGACCTGAACCAAAGGCTAAGGCAGAATTTGTTCATACATTAAATGGATCTGGTTTGGCAATAGGTAGAACAGTTGCAGCTATATTGGAAAATTATCAAAACGAAGATGGTAGTATTACTGTTCCAGAAGTCTTAAGGCCATTCATGGGTATAGATAAGATAGAGAAATAATTATTTAAAAGGCTGCTGTTGTTTTTACAAAGTTTCTTGAAACAGCAGCTTTTCTTCTTTATTTGAAATAAGCTTGCTTATATTATTTAAAGTGTTTATAATATAGTTAAGCGCTTTTACATTTAAATTCTTTAATTAATAATTTAGTAAAATTTACTCTTGACAAAGGTATAAATCTATAGTAGAATTTATATCGTAGTAACGATTTGGAGAGATGTCCGAACGGCAAGGGGCCGGACTTGAAATCCGGTGAAGGCGAAAGCTGTGGGGGTTCGAATCCCTCTCTCTCCGCCATACATAGCAAGAAAGAAAACACCTTCTTCTCTGAAGAAAGGTGTTTTTTTATTAAAAGGAAGCTTCTATTCCAAATATAGGGCCTAGCATAAATCTCATACCGCCCTTGATAGTGAGCTCTTCTGTAATTTTATATGCGAGCATTTGTTTAATATCTATACCGATAAAGGGTAAAGGAAGATATAAAATTTCTGTATTGTTTTCAAAATATACTTTATCACTAAAATCTGTTCTAAAATTACTAGCTAGACTTAATATAGTTTCATCCATATCAAGATCTTGGATTATCCCTCCTAATAATGAAAAGGAAATTTGTTCTCCTTGCCATCTATAACCGCCTTTTAAGCCATAAGAATGTTGCTTATTATTCACATTTAAATTATATATTGAATAAGTACTTATAATTATAAGATTATCGCTTATATCAATATTTAAATTAATATCGATGATATATTTACTATCATCTAATGGTGTTATGAATGTTTCAAGTGAGTTAATTGTAGCAAAAATGTTTAATGAAAAAGAAAAAAGTATAATTGTAAAAAGCAAAGTTTTTTTCATTAGAAGACAACCCCCCTTTTTTTATGGTTCTATAACCATATTTTACATAATTCTATATTAGCACATAAAAATGCTTTTGTAAATAAATTTTAATTTTTACGATTTTTTACTGGCTATGCTTTGCTGAAAGGAGATAGATAATAATGTTTAAATTAACCTTAGCGTTGAAAGAATATAAAATAACTATTACAGCAATTGTATTTTTATTTTTTGTGCAAACTATTGCTCAATTATATTTGCCTACTTTACTTGCTGATATTGTTGATATAGGAATTGTAAATGGAGATATATCTTTTATTATGCGACTTGGTGTTTTAATGCTTTTTCTTGCTTTGTTTGCAACTTTTTGTACTGTTTTTGCTAATTATTTAGCAGCAAAAACTGCTACTAGCTTTAGTAGAAAATTACGTAGCAAACTTTTTAGAAGAGGTACTGCTTTTTCTCTGTATGAGTTTGATCAAATAGGTACTGCTTCATTAATAACCAGGAATACAAATGATATTGAGCAAATACAAAGGGTCACATCTATGGCTCTAAGGTTATTGATTAGTGCTCCATTGATGGCTATTGGTGGGATTATAATGGCAGTTTCTAAAGATCCTCAGCTTTCTCTTATTATTATATTTGTAGTTCCTGTACTGGCAGGATTGGTAATTCTTATATCAAGAAAAGCAATTCCACTTTTTAAAAAATTACAGAAAAAAATAGATAAGTTAAATCTAGTGCTGAGAGAAATTTTAACAGGTATTAGAGTAGTAAGGGCTTTTAATCAAATAGACTATGAAAGAGAGAGATTTAAAGGGGCTAATAGTGACTTGACAGAAACAGCTGTTAAAGTACATCGTATTATGTCTATGGTAATGCCTTTGATGTTCTTTCTTTTAAATATAACGATAGTATTTGTAATTTATTTTGCCAGCTTTAGAATTGATGCTGGGGTTTTGCAAGTTGGAGATTTAATGGCTTTTATACAATATATTATGTATATTTTATTTGCCTTATTGATGGTATCCATGATGCTTATAATGATACCCAGGGCATCAGCTTCTGCAGAAAGAATAAATGAAGTTTTGGATATGAAAACAGAGATTATTGATCCTGTTAAGCCAAAGGTGAGTACAGCTAAAAAAGGATATATTGAATTTGATAATGTTAGTTTTCGCTACCATGGTGCTGAGGAGCCTGCTCTAGAAGATATTTCATTTAGGGCTAAGCCAGGTGAGGTAACTGCTATTATTGGTGGTACCGGGTCTGGTAAATCAACTTTGATAAATCTTATACCCCGCTTTTATGATATAGAAAAAGGTAGAATACTAATAGACGATATTGATATTAGGGATTTAAAGCAAAAGGATTTGAGGAGTAAAATTGCTTTTGTTCCTCAAAAGGCAGTGCTTTTTACTGGTACTATTTTTGAAAATATCGTATATGGAAAAGAAGATGCAAATCTAGAAGAGGTTAAAAAGGCTGCCAGGATAGCTCAGGCTACTGCTTTTATAAATGAAGATGAAGATGCTTATCAAGCAATGGTGAGTCAGGGAGGTAGTAATTTTTCTGGCGGCCAGAAACAGAGATTGGCAATCGCCAGAGCTCTCATTCGTAAGCCAGAGATATTTGTCTTCGATGATAGCTTTTCTGCTCTTGACTTTAAGACAGAGTCTAAATTACGTTCTGCTTTAAATGAAGAGATAAAAGACTCGTCTGTTCTGATTGTAGCACAGAGGGTTAGCTCTATTATGAATGCAGATCAAATTATTGTATTGGAAAAAGGTCAAGTTCTTGGTATAGGAAAACATCAAGACTTGTTAGAAAATTGTCAGGTATATCAAGAAATAGTGAAATCTCAGCTGAACGAGGAGGAGTTATAATGGATAAAAAAGATAATCAAGAGAACAAAAATTATAATTCTTCATCAGGAAATAATAGTAGGCGTAGTAGAAAAAGAAGGCCTGGTGGAATAGTTATGCCTGGGGAAAAGGCTAAAGACTTTAAAGGAACATTAAGGAGACTTTCTAAGTATTTAAAGCCATATCGTTTGCATTTGGCAATTGTTATCTTAGCTGCTATATTGGCTAATATCTTTAATATTCTAAGCCCAATGATACAGGGATGGGCTATAACATCCTTATGGGATGGTGTTGTACTGAAAGCAGAAGGACTTGGGGGAATAGATTTCGAGTATTTAAGTAGGATACTAATCTTATTAGCTGCTTTGTATATATTTAGTGCTTTTTTTACATATATTCAGCAGTATATAATGGCAGGAATTGTTCAAAACACTGTTTATGATCTTCGTGAAGAAGTAAATCATAAGCTTTCCCGTTTGCCTTTGCGATTTTTTGATGAGAATCAACGTGGAGAAATTTTAAGCCGGGTTAGTAATGATATAGATAATATAAGTAGCACTCTACAGCAAAGCATAACTCAATTAATTTCTGCTGTGATTACTTTAGTGGGTGTAACTGTTATTATGCTTTATATTAGTCCTATTTTAACATTAATAGTTTATTTGACATTACCATTATATTTATTTTTTACAAAGCCTATAATTTTACGTGCTCAAAAGTATTTTGCTGCTCAGCAAAAAAATCTCGGAGAATTAAATGCTCATGTAGAGGAAATGTATACAGGGCATAAGATAGTAAAGGTTTTTTGTAAAGAAGAGGATTCTATTGAAGAATTTGAAGAAATAAATGAAAGATTATTTAATGCTGGATGGAAAGCTGAATTTATTTCGGGTATTGTTCGCCCTTTGATGGAATTTGTCAATAATATAGGCTATGTTTTAATTGCTGTAGTAGGGGCAGTGTTTGCAGTGAGACAGGTAATTACCGTTGGAGAAATACAGGCCTTTGTACAGTATGCGCGTCAATTTACTCAGCCTATAAATGAAACAGCCAACATTGCCAATATTATTCAATCTACTATAGCTTCTGCTGAAAGGGTATTTCGAGTATTAGATGAGAAAGAGGAAGATCAAAACTATACTGAAGGGATATCATTGTACAATCCTAAAGGCGAAGTTAAGATTGAGAATCTTAGTTTTGGCTATGAAAAAGATATTAAGATAATTGAAAACATGAATATTGATGTTAAAGCAGGTCAGACTATAGCTATTGTAGGACCTACTGGTGCTGGGAAAACAACTCTTGTAAACCTTTTAATGCGGTTTTATGAGCTTGATGAGGGTAGAATTACTATTGATGGAGTTGATATAAAGAAAATTAAAAGAGGAGAACTAAGAAATGTCTTTGCTATGGTTTTACAGGATTCCTGGCTGTTTAAGGGAACTATTAGGGATAATATAGCATATGGTTCTGATGATGCTAGCGAAGAAGAAATTATTGCTGCTGCTAAAGCTGCTCGGGCAGATCACTTTATTAGAACACTACCAGAAGGCTATGATATGGAAATCAACGAAGAAAGCAGCAATATATCTCAAGGCCAAAAGCAGTTAATTACTATTGCTAGGGCTATTTTACTTGATCCTGCCATTATGATATTGGATGAAGCAACTAGCAGTGTAGATACAAGAACAGAAGTTCTTATTCAACAGGCTATGGATGAAATTATGGAAGGAAAAACTAGCTTTGTAATTGCACATCGCCTTTCTACTATTAAGAATGCAGATTTGATATTAGTAATGGATAAAGGAAAAATAGTAGAGCAGGGAACGCATATTGAACTTCTAGAACAAAAGGGTTTTTATGCAGATTTATATAATAGCCAATTCTCTAAAAATAAAGCGATTTAAGGGTTTGATGTCATAGATTGAAAAAACTTTAAAAAATTATATTGATAAGTATAAAATAGTTCAAATGGTGGAGATATCTAACTTTTGGACTATTTTTCTATTTATTTTAAAAAATAAGAAGGATTATGCCTGACTTTGGCGAATAGTAATAATATATACAAATTTTACATTTTTTGATACTGAAACGAAAATTCCAAGTATTTTTTTAATGTCTAGGGAAAAAAGTAAGATGGTGAGCCAATTTCTTCTTTGTCAGAAAGCGTTTTAGTGTCTTAAGGAGGGTACGATATGAAAAATAGTTTAGATGGTGTGTCTTTTTTTTCTTCATTAAAATGGAAAATTGCTTTAGCTATGATTATTATTTTGCTTTTATTTTCATTGGCTGTTTCTATGCAAATTTATTACTTTTCATCTACGGCAATTAGGGAGCAAATTGATAGGAATATAAATTTGTTAAGTGAATTTTATG
Source organism: Halanaerobiaceae bacterium ANBcell28 (assembly GCA_037623315.1). GTDB lineage: Bacteria > Bacillota > Halanaerobiia > Halanaerobiales > DTU029 > JBBJJH01. Next base: position 23,580 of record JBBJJH010000024.1, on the reverse strand, counting down.
AAGATAGTTTTAATAACTTTATGGATAATTTAGATAGGGATTTAGGTCGTATTGCTAGAAATCATCAAATAAACGACTTTGTAGCCTTTTTATCATCTTATTTACCAGATGATCTTAGTTCAATTAATGATTTAGAAAGAGCTTATGAGGATATAAGGTCATTTACAGAAGGGTCGGCAGGGTTTACAAATGCAACTTACCTAGATGATCTAACTAGTAATATTAGACATGCTGAATTTTCATATGTGACCCTTGTTAATGGAAAGACTGTACTTGATTCTAGAGTTTTTTATCATGATAGGGTTGAAGGTGAAGAATCATATTTAAGAAGAGTGATAGATGATTCAGTATATAAGGATATTAATTTTGGACAAATATATATGAAAAACGATAATCCTAATTTACTATATAATCATGAAATAAGAGATACAGATACAAATAAATTAATTGGTTATTTGGTTGTTGTTTTTTCTCCTAATATAATTTTTGAAGAATTTTCATCATCTAGTTCTGATGATGAAGGTAGCTACACTTTGATAAATAATAGTGGTTTAATATTAACTCATGAAAACAAAGATTATTTTGGCAGGCAAATTGAAGAACCATGGTTTATAGAAAGATTAGCTGTTTCTAATCCAGAGCCTGAAGAACTTAATAATAACTATTATTTGTTGAATAGTATTAACGAGAATATAGCTTTGGCTGTTAATTATCCTATGGATACAATACTTAAACCTGCTAGAGCCATGAGAGCTGGTATCTTACGAACAGCTATGATAGTATTGATTATCACTGTATTATTAGTTATACTTTTTATCAATAAACAATTTAAACCATTTAATAAGTTTCTTAGAATATTAAACTTAATAAAAGTTGGGGATTTAAGTGAAAATATAAAATTAGATGAAAAATACTTAAAAAGAAAAGATGAATTAGGCGTAATGGCTCAGGCCTTTAATGTAATGACTCAAGAATTAAGGGATCTTGTAATAGCTATTAAAAATCAATCTTTTGAGGTTAACGAATCTGCAGATTTAATGAATAATAGTAGTCAAGAAGTAGGTGTACTGGCTGAACAAGTAGGTGTTTCTATTCAATTAGTTTCAGCAGGAGCGGAAGAGCAGATAGCACAGATTGAGGAAACTAAAGATAATGTAATAAATTTAAATAATCAAATACAACTTATTGATGATAATGCTGAAAGAATATCAAATGATGCAGATGATGTTTTACATAGCATTAATAAAGGAAACGAGTCAGTTAGTGTTTCTATTGAAAGAATTAATAATGTTAGAGAAGAGGCAAGTAAAGTATCAGCTATAGTAAGTAATCTTGGTCATATGTCAGAAGAGATAGGCAATATTGTTGATTTAATTTCTAATATTTCCGATCAAACTAACTTACTAGCGCTTAATGCTGCTATAGAGGCAGCTAGAGCTGGTCAAGCAGGACAGGGCTTTACTGTTGTTGCTGAAGAAATTCGATCACTTGCTGAACAGACTTCTGGAGCTACAGATAAGATTGTTAATTTGATTAATAATATACAAGAAAGTGTTAATGATGCAGTTAATGTTATGGGTCAGAATGAGGGCTTAGTTATGGAGAGTGTTGATGCTATTAAAGATACTAATCATGTATTTACCGAGATAGAGACAGTATCTAGTGATTTAAGAGATTCTATAAAGACTGTTTATAATAGTTTGTCTCAAATGTCTACGGAGAGCCAACATGTTGAAGAAGCTATTAAAGATATATCAACTATAAGTAAGGAGTTTGCATGTAATTCTCAGGAGATAGCTGCATCTAGCCAGGAACAGATAGCTTCTACTGAAGAAATTGTATCTGGAGCAGAACGTTTGAAAGCTATGTCTGAGGATCTAATGGGTAGTGTTAATAAGTTTAAATTTTAGTTTACTTTTTATTCCCCTATATTTATCAAAAAAACTTGAGGATACTCCATTTAAATTTTGATTTACTAGGAAGTTTCATTTTGAGTATAGTGGCTTGACTATAGTAGGGTAGAATTATATATTTAAAGTATTAGAATAGTTCCTATTCGCTTAAGAAGCGAATAGGGGCTTTTTTTAATGTCTTAAAGTTGGAACACAAATAACTGAGCCTACTTGTAAATTTCTAGGATCTATATTAGGATTAATCCTTAAGATAGCGTCAACACTAGTATTATATCTTCTAGCTATTTCATATAGGGTGTCTCCGCTTCTTATAGTATAGGCAACTGTATCTGCAGGACAATGCTTTGACATGATATTTCCTCCTTCTAAGATTATTTTAAACAAAAAATAAGATAATAAGTCATATTATTACATATAATAATAATATGCAAAAAAAAATATAGTGTTAAAAATTTCTATTTAGACTTATTTCTCGCTTATGGGTGAAATAAATATTGTTTGATGATATAATATTACAATTGAAGGAATATGTTTATTAGCATAATAATTTTAATACTCCAGAAGATAATAAACAAGAAAATTTTGTTTTAAAAATACATAGAAAAGTTAATGGGGTAGTGGGGAGGTTTTTCTTATGGAATCTAGTATTGCGATGGAGAAAAATAAAGGAGTAAGTTCTTTAAAGCGAATAAGTTTGTATCTATTAATGTTCTCATATTCAATTACAGCGACAATGATAAGTCCAATGTTGCCAGAAATTATTAGTGATTTTTCACTGAATTTATCTCAGGGTGGTTTAATTTTAACTGTGCAAAGTATAGGGGGTATGCTAGTAATATCTCTTTTAAGTTTTTTTGCAGATAAGGTTAAGAAGTCTAGATTAATTACAATTGGTTTTTCTCTTTATATTATTTGTCTTTATTTAATAAGTATATTACCTGTGTTTACTGTAATTTTACTTGTTTTTCTAGTTTTTGGTGCTGGTAGCAGAACAGTTGATACTTTGTCAAATGCTTATATAACAGATTTGTTTCCAGAAAGAAAAAGTAGATATCTTAATATTTTACATTCTATTTTTGGGGTAGGGGCACTTATTGGCCCTATGTATGCTCGCTTTATAATGGATAATGCTTATGGATGGCGATCTGTTTTTAGTATTTTAGGTTTAGCTTCTTTACCATTACTGTTCCTTTTTATTTATTCTATTAGAGGGATAGAGGAAGTAAAGGTAGATAAGGTTGACCTTGGCAAGAAAGAGAGCTTTCTTCAATTATTAAAAAATAAGCAGTTGTGGATATTGGCTATAGTAATGTTTTTTTATGTTGGTCATCAGTCAGCTGTGATGTTATGGACACCTATGTATTTGGAAGAATATATAGAGACAAGTGCTTTTATAGCAAGTTTAGCTCTTTCAATTTATTGGATTGGTATTATAATTAGCAGATTAAGTTTCTCGTATTTTAGTAAATATAAAAAGAACTCTTTTCTAATTAAGTGGACAAGCATTAGTGCCGGGATTTTATTCTTTATAGGATTGCTTATGCTTCAGCAGTGGTTTTTTATTGGAGGTTTGTTCTTTTCTGGTATATTAACTGGTGCATTTATACCTTTAGTTATTGATGTAGGGAGTAGCAAGTATGCAGCAAATTCGGGAAGTGTTACAGCAATATTATATCTGGCTTTAAATGGGAGTATTATGCTTTTTCCTTGGTTAGTGGGCTTAATTGCTGAAAATATAAGCTTACAATGGGGTATGTATCTAGCAGCAGTTTTATTAGCATTAATATTTTTTATTTCATATTTTATTAGGGATTAAATGTACTAATATAAAGGGGACTTATTATATGCAAAGTGATAGAAATTATTGGATTAGCATCATGAAAAAAATAATTGATCCTGTTTTAATTAATTTGAGTCAGAGAAAACTAAAAGAAAATATGATAGTTGATGGTAGTATTGAAAGAAAAGATAATGCCTATTTAGAAGCCCTTGGTCGAACAGTAGCCGGGATTTCACCCTGGCTGGAGCTGGCTGATAAGGCTTCTGAGAAAGGTGAAAAGCTAGGTGATAAGTCTTCTGAGAAAGGTGAAAAGCTAGGTGATAAGTCTTCTAAGAAAGGTTTAAAGTTGGGTATACTTGAAAAGCAGGATATAGAGAAATATGCTCAAGTAACTCGTCAAGCAATTGAGGCAGCTATTGATCCTGATTCGCCCGACTATATGAATTTTGAAGATGGTGGTCAACCTTTAGTTGATCTTGCTTTTCTGGCTCATGGTATTTTAAGAGCACCTGAACAATTATGGCATAAACTAGATAGCGCTAGTAAAGACTATTTAATTAAAGTATTAAAATCCAGTAGAAAGATTAAGCCTTGTTATAGCAACTGGCTCTTGTTTAGTGCTATGATAGAAGCGGCTCTTTATCTTATGGGAGAGGATTTTGATATTGTGAGGATAGATTATGCTATTAAGGAACACCAAAATTGGTATCTTGGTGATGGTACATATGGTGATGGTCCAGAATTTCATTGGGACTATTATAATAGTTTTGTAATTCAACCTATGCTGCTAGATATAGTTAAACTTCTATCGAAAGAAGATAATGAGATAGCAAATCTAAGTGATATAGTTTTAAAACGAGCTCAACGATATGCTGAGATATTAGAAAGACTCATTTCTCCTGAAGCTACTTTCCCACCGATAGGGAGATCATTAGCCTATAGGTTTGGAGTATTTCAATTATTAAGCCAGCTGGCTTTAGCGAAAGAATTGCCTACTAGCCTAGCACCTTCTCAGGTTAGGACGGCTTTGACAGCTGTGATTAGAAAGATGATAAATATGCCAGGAACTTTTAATAAAGAAGGCTGGTTAAATATTGGTTTTTCAGGCCATCAGCCCGACATAGCTGAAATTTATATAAATACTGGTAGTCTCTATTTATGTAACACAGTATTTTTACCATTGGGTTTATCTCCAGATGATGAATTTTGGACAGGTAAAGAGAAAGACTGGACAGCAAAAAGGATTTGGTCTGGTCAAGTAAATCATTGATATAGGTGGATAGTTTTTTTAGATAAAGATTAATAAGGAAGTGATAAATATGACAGTAAAAAATGGTAATAAATCTAGTGTAAATATGAATTTGAGTAATGGGTATCCAGCATGGAATAATAACCCTGAAGTATTTCAGATAAATAGGATGGATGCTCATGCTACTTTAATGCCGTATGATAATGTTAAAGATGCATTAAAAGGAGAAAGAATAGAATCCGAGTATTATCAATCCTTAAATGGCAAGTGGAAGTTCTCTTTTGCTGAGAATCCTGCTAGTCGTGTCAAAGATTTTTATAAAGCTAATTTTGATTATAGTAATTGGGATGAAATTGAGGTGCCTTCTCACTGGCAGTTTCAGGGATATGACTATCCTCAATACACGAATGTTACATATCCCTGGCAGGGGAATGAAGAAGTAGAGCCTCCTTTTGCTCCAGTGGAATATAATCCAGTAGGATCTTACATAAAAAAATTTCAAGTTCCAGATAAATGGCAGGATCAGCCTGTATTTATTAATTTTCAGGGAGTAGAGTCTGCTTTTTATCTCTGGTTAAATGGAGAATTTCTAGGATATAGTGAAGACAGCTTTACACCAGCAGAGTTTGACTTGACTCCATATTTGAAAGAGGGCGAGAATACTTTAGCTGTTGAAGTTTATAGATGGTGTGATGCTAGTTGGTTAGAAGATCAGGATTTTTGGCGTTTAAGTGGTATTTTTAGAGATGTATTTTTATATTCTACTCCAGAGATACATATCTATGATTATTTTGTAAAGACATCTTTTGATGAAGATTATCAGGATTCTGTCTTAACTATTGATGCTAGCATAAAGAATTACTTTGAAAAAGAATACTCTGGCCTGCTTTTTGAGGTCTTATTATATGATAAAGATGAAAACTTAGTTTTCAAGGAAGCATTACAAAAGGAGTTTTCTTTAAAAGATAATAAGTTGAAAGAAATTTGTCTGGAAAGAAAGATTAAAAATCCTTTGAAGTGGAGTGCTGAATTTCCTAATCTTTATAAACTTGTATTGCTCGTTAAGGATAGTGATGGCTATATAATAGAAACGCAAAGTACTAAGATTGGTTTTAGAGATTTCAGAATAGAAGATGGTTTGATGAAGCTTAATGGTAAGATTATTACATTTAAAGGTGTTAATAGACATGAGTTTAATTGTGATAGAGGTAGGTCTGTAAGTTATGAAGACATGCTAGCAGATATTAAATTAATGAAAAAATATAATATTAATGCTGTTAGAACTTCTCATTATCCCAATAATCCTCTGTGGTATGAACTTTGTAATGAATATGGATTGTATGTTATAGATGAAGTGAATCTTGAAACACATGGTACTTGGTCCTATGGCCAAAAAGAAGAAGGTGGAGCTATTCCTGGTAGTAAAGAGGAATGGAGGGATGCAGTACTTGATAGAGCAAATTCTATGTTTCAGCGTGATAAAAATCATCCTTCTATCTTAATTTGGTCACTTGGTAATGAAGCTTTTGGTGGAGATAATTTTATAAAAATGCATGATTTCTTCAAGGAAAATGATCCTGGCAGAATTGTTCATTATGAGGGTGTTTTCCACTTTAGAGAGTCAGAGGCAGCCAGTGATATTGAAAGTCAAATGTATACTAGGGTTTGGGATATTGAGAAATATGCTAAAAACAATCCTGAGAAGCCTTTCATTCTCTGTGAATATAGTCATGCTATGGGAAATTCCTGTGGTAATCTTCATAAATACTGGGATTTGTTTGAGAAATATGATGTTTTACAGGGAGCATTTATTTGGGATTGGATTGACCAGGCTATTAGAACGAAAACAGAAGATGGAATTGAGTATATGGCTTATGGAGGAGATTTTGGCGATAGCCCTAATGATGGTAATTTCTCTGGTAATGGTCTTATATTTGCAGATAGAAGTATTTCTCCTAAGATTTTCGAGGTGAAAAAGTGTTATCAAAATATCAAGATGGAAGCTCATTATTTAGAAAAGGGTCAGATAGAAATAAAGAACAACTTTCTTTTTACTAATTTGAATCAATATAATTTTTGCTGGAATATCAGTAAAGATGGTGAGATTGTACAAAAAGGTGAAAGAGATCTTGAACTGGAAGCTGGTAAATCTACAGTAATTAATCTAGCTTATGATGCTGAGATTCTTACTGATAATCAAGGTGAATATATTATGACCCTTAGCTTTCAAGTGAAAGAAGATAACGATTGGGCAGAGGCTGGGCACGAAATAGCTTTTGAACAATTCGTTTTCCCAGTTAATTATCTTGCCGAAGAGGGAAAAGAAGAGGATGAAGATTATCAAGAAACTTCTCTTGAGGAAATAAGTGTTGAAGATAAGGAGGATCTTCTCGTAATAGAGGGTCATGATTTCAAAATAGCTTTTACTAAGGAAACGGCTAATCTAAGTTTATATCAGTATCAGGGTGTAGAATTACTCAAATCCTCTATAGAGCCAAACTTTTGGAGGGCAATGACAGATAATGATCGAGGCAATAAATTGGATGAAAGAGCGAGCATATGGAAGAATGCTGTAAAAGAAAGAGAGTTAGTAGACTTACAGTTAGTAGAAGAAGATAAGATTAGATTAAAAACAAAATATAATTTCCCAGCACTTAATAATTCTAAGCTAAACATTGATTATCAGATAAATAATGATGGCCAAATAAAGCTGTCATATCTTCTTGAAGCAGCTGAAGACTTGCCAGAAATTCCTGAAATAGGCATGCTCTTTATGATGGATAAGAGTTTTGAGGATATTTCCTGGTATGGGAAAGGCCCTCATGAAAATTATTGGGATCGTGCTGAGGGAGCTAAAATTGGCCTGTATTCTGGAAAGGTAGAAGAACAGTTTGTACCATATATTAGGCCACAGGAATGTGCTAATAAAACTGGAGTAAGGTGGTTTCAGATTGAAAATGGTGATACTGCTCTTAAAATTAAGGGTGATCCATTATTAGAAGTAAATGTACTGCCATATACTGCAGATGAGCTTGAAGAAAATGACCATCCTTATAAACTACCAGAAAGTGATAAGGTGGTAGTCAGGGTAAATTATAAGCAGATGGGTGTAGGTGGGGATGACAGTTGGGGTGCCAAAACTCACCCTGAGTACACTCTACCTTCAGGTAGAAAATATGAATATTCTTTTTCTATTATGGGAGTAAAAAAATAAATATATAATGCAGAGATAAAAGACTGCTGTCATGACAGCAGTCTTTTAGTACTTGTGTGCTTAGTAAATAACGGAAACAGAATTGATGATCAAGTAAAGAAAAGAGAACAAAAAATATATTATATCTTGTTTTGTGTAGGTATGGTTCCTGTCGGATTACTTTTTATTTTTCTTTAGTATATAAGGGGTTAAGGTAGAAATTTTTATAATAGTAAGAGTACAAGTATAATGATTAGGAGTAAGTTGGTGATAATTATTTCGGAGGTGTTATTATGTTAAAAAAATATTTAACGTTTTTTTTAGTATTTGCTTTTCGCTTTTCTATTAAGCATACAGCTTACAATAAATGCAGGTATAGAATAAATAAAGTGTGTTCTAGTATCAGTTTTAATGAAAGTTAGATCTCACATAAAAAACTCTCGTTGCTTTTATAAAGTGACGGGAGTTTTTGTATGGTGTGCAAGCTTTTGTTAATCATTAATAGATAAATATGTGGTACCTCCTGCAATAAGAAGATAGTCCATTAAATAAAATATAAAATCCATTGTATTATAAATTTTTTAGGTATATATTTATAATGGAGAAGTTTTATCAAAGTAATTAGGAGGGGTTTATTTGCTTAAAAATTTTTCAAAAAATTCAGCAATATTTATTTTAGTGATTTTATGTTCGCTTTTAGCAGGATATTATGGACTTCAAATGCAGGAAGTAATTGCGGCAGAGAGTGAGGATTATCTTCTAGCTCATTTCATGTTTAATGGAGATCTAGAGGATACTACAGGTAATTTTGAAGCAGGAAAAGTGACTGGAAATCGTATTAATAATATATTAGAAGGTCGAGAAGCTAATTATGCAGCAACAGAAAACGGACAGGCACTTGTACTTGATAGCAGATCTGGAGTTCGTTTAGCAGATAATCTAATTGAGAATGATAGATTTACTGTGTCTTTCTGGATGCATGCTGAAAGATTTACACATCATACTACCATTTTTTTTGGGGCAGTAGATAGTGAAAATTGGATTAGTTTAGTGCCGGAGCGCTGGGGTCATGAAATGCTTTCATTATGGGCAGGATTACCAAGTGGCGGCCATTATAATAATGCTAGTACTCAGGTGGAACTGCCAGCAAAACACTGGAAGCATATAGCTTTTACAGTTGATAAAGGGGATGTTTCTCTTTTTGTTGATGGTATTCTTGAATATGAAGGTAGTGATTATCCGGCAGTTTTTGATAATGCTGATCAATCATACTTTGCCCTGGGTGTAAATCATTGGGATACTCCTTTCCAGGGAATGATAGATGATTTGCGTATCTATAACAGAGCCCTTTCCTCAGAAAGTATAAAAAGTATAATTGAGCAAGCAGAATATGAAATTATACAGGCAAGTGGATTGTTTGCTAGGGAGAAAAATTTCACAGGAGAAACTTCCTTAACTTTGGCCTGGGATGAGTATCAGGATGCAAGCTATTATAATGTCTATCGTAAGTTAGAAGGAAACATTAGTTTCGAAAAGATCGCCAGTACAGAAGTGGCTGAATACCTTGATGAGACAGTGGAAATAGATTCTAGATATAAATATGCAGTCTCAATAGTCATTTCTGATACAGTAGAAACAACAATGAGTGATTCTATTCTTATTACTATGCAAGATGAAGGAGTAACTAGGCCTGATGCGCCTTCAGATCTTAGTTTGGTAGATATTGAAGAATATGCTATTGACTTATCCTGGTCTGATGTAGAAGATGCCTTATTATATTATGTATATAGAGCTAGAAGATTAGATAGAGATGGTAATATAATTGATTACGAAAAAATAGCGGAAACAAGTAGTAATCATTATAGAGATGAGATAGTTACAAGTATTCCATATTATTATAAAATTGTAGCAGTAAATGCTGGGGGAATATCAGCAGACTCTGAAGTAATAGAAACATCAATAGAAAAAGTGTATTATCGACAAATGGAAAATATTAATCGGGGACTGGTAGCAGTTAAGATAGAAGATGGGGTTTATCTTGGCTGGAGGATGTTTGGCTATGAGCCAGACTCTATTGCTTTTAATCTTTATCGTGATGGAGAAAAAGTAAATAATGAGCTTATTAGCTCTAGTACAAATTATATAGATACAGAAGGAAACTTAGAAGCAAACTATTATGTGAAAGCAATTATCAATGGGGAAGAGCAGGAGGCTTCTGAAACTGTTACTGTCTGGGCAGAGCAATATATGGATATTCCCATTCAACGACCAGAAGGGGGAAGAACACCAGATGGTGTAAGATATGTATACCATGCTAATGATGCCAGTGTTGCTGATTTAACTGGTGATGGTAATTATGAGATTATACTGAAATGGGATCCGTCGAACTCTAAGGATAATTCTCATGCTGGATATACAGGAAATGTCTATATTGATGCCTATACATTAGATGGTACAAAGCTGTGGAGAATTGATTTAGGAAGAAATATTCGAGCAGGTGCCCACTATACACAATTTTTGGTCTATGATTTTGATGGAAATGGAAGGGCAGAAATGGTAGTAAAGACAGCTGATGGAACTACTGATGCAGCTGGAACAGTGATTGGAGATCCAGAGGCAGATTGGCGAAATCGTAATGGCTATATTTTAGCTGGGCCTGAATATCTGACAGTATTTGATGGCTTGACTGGAACTATCCTGGAAACAACGGATTACTATCCACCAAGAGGAAATGTAGCTACCTGGGGAGATAATTATGGGAATCGTGTAGATCGTTTCTTAGCTGGAGTTGCCTATTTAGATGGAGAAAGACCAAGCTTTATTATGGCCCGTGGTTATTATACCAGAACTGTATTAGCAGCCTATGATTGGAGAGATGGGCAGATACAGGAACGCTGGATTTTTGATAGTGATGATCCTGGAAATGAAGCATATGCAGGACAGGGGAATCACAGCCTGATCATTGCTGATGTAGACGGAAATGGCTATGATGAAATTGTTTATGGTTCAATGGTTCTTAATAGTGACGGAACAGGGAGATGGACTTCAGGTTTAGGACATGGAGATGCTGCTCATTTAAGCAATTTTGATCCTTCAAGACCAGGTCTAGAAATATTCCAGGTTCATGAATGGGTTACTTCACCAGTTGGTGTAGAATTTGCTGATGCAGATACAGGGGAATTAATCTTTGGAGAATGGACTGGAACAGATGTAGGTAGAGGATTAGCAGCAGATATTGATCCTCGATTTCCTGGAGCAGAAGTCTGGGCAGTAAATGAACATTGGCAGGATAGCCATGGTAATTTTCTAAGTGCTCAGGGAGAAAAAATTATCCCAGAAGATCATCCAAAAGCAGGACAGATTCCCCAATCAATTAATTTTGCCATCTGGTGGGATGGAGATCTATTAAGAGAACTTTTAGATCATAACTGGTATGGGAATTATGGAATTGGAAAGATTGATAAATGGGATTATGAAAATTATGAATTAGTTAATATACTGACAGCAGAAGGTACTAGATCAAACAACTGGACTAAGGGAAATCCAGTAATTCAAGCAGATCTTTTGGGAGATTGGAGAGAAGAAGTAATCTGGAGAACAGAAGATAGTAGCGCTTTAAGGGTATATACTACTACAGATTTAACAGAACACAGAATATATACTTTAATGCATGATCCGCAGTATAGACTGGCTATCGCCTGGCAAAATGTGGCATACAATCAACCTCCACATCCAAGTTTTTTTATTGGTCATGGTATGCCTGAGCCGCTTAAACCTAATATGTATTGGATTGGTGAGGACGGAAGTAAGGTCTTTCCTGATATGTACTAGGAATCAAGGATTTTAACACTGGTAAAGCCACTCTATACGAGAGTGGCTTTACCTAATATTAAAAATATACAGAATTATCCTTTCTTAATTCTTCTATATTTACTAGGGGAAATACCCATTACTTTCTTGAAAACTCGAGAAAAGTAATAGGGATCACTATATCCTATTAAGATAGAAATCTCTTTAATCTTTTTATCTGTTAAATCTAAATAGCGACAGGCTTGCTGTATTTTAAGACCGGTAAAGTAGTCCATAGGGCTCTTGCCGGTTTTTTGCTGGAAAACCATACTCAAGTGGCTTATTGACAGCTTGCTTAGTTCCGCTAGTTCCTGGAGACTTAAATTCCTATTTAGGTTTTTTTGCATATATTTGATTATTTCATTAATTAGTCTGGCCTGTTTATCTTCTGTATTATCCCTATTATTAAAACAAAAAAATACAGATAAAATATGGGTAAAGATATGAGAGGAATGTATTATGTTTTTGAGAGTATAACCTTTTTTTAGATTTTCAAAAATAGAATCAAAGAGCTGAGTGATTGTAGGTATCTTATCAATAGACAGTTGAGCTATTTCCCCTTCTTTTTGCCAATAATAATAATTAGATTTTTTACCAGCAAAGTGAGCCCAGTATATATCCCAGGGTTTATCTTTATCTGCACCATAGGCGTGAGGCATATTGGCGGGAAGGAATATGAGTGAATTTTCTTTGATTTTCTCTTCTTTATTATTTATTCTAACAAATCCACTACCACTAAGACAATATATTAAAATATGCTGCTGGCTTCCTTCTTTTCTCTCCCGATAATGATATTGTGCATCAGGGAAGTAACCAATATCTGTAATTAGCAAGTCTTCCCCTAAAGGATGCCTGGATACTTCCTTAGTAATATCTTCCGGTATAACAAACAATTTTTGATTTTTAAAGCCGTCTTTTTTTCTTTTAGTATTCATAGCTAAATTATAATACATGACTTTACATTTTTCAATTAAAATAATAAGATTGTCCATCTAATATATTATAAATTCCATTGTTTTTTAGTATTAATGAGTATATATTAATAGTAAAGTGATAAATATTATCTTTTCTGGTCAAGAAAAAATATTGAGGAAGTAGTGCCCTGGTTTACTGAGATAGGGAAAAAGTTTGGCAAGCCAATTATGATTATGGAAACAGCTTATAATTGGAATCCTACTTTGCCTGATGGGAGTCCTGGACAGTTAAAAGATACCGGACCTGCCCCATATCCAGCATCACCACAGGGGCAGAAAGATTTTATGCTAAATTTATTTAATGCTATAAGGAAAGAAGAGGGCAATTATATTCTTGGCAGTTTATATTGGGACCCGATTATGATTGAGCAAGAAGGTGTAGGTTGGGCCATGATTGCAGAAGATAAAGAAAAGGGGAGAGTTCAGCAGGTAGCAGCCAATGTTGTTGCTAATACTACACTCTTTAATTTTGATGGAAAGGCTTTGCCGATATTGAATGCTTATAGAGAGGAAAATAAGGGAGAATACAGAGGTGAATGCGAGATATGATAAATCTAACACTTGATTTGAAAAAAAATTTCAAAGCTAGAGAAATAAAAGAGCTAGCTCAATTCACAGGAACTTTTGCTGATTCTAAATTGGGAGTAAACAGTCATTATTTTACGGTGAATGATAAAGGCTATTTTCCTATTATGGGGGAAATGCACTATTCTCGTTACCCTAAGGAGTACTGGGAGGAATCAATCTTAAAGGCCAGAGCTGGCGGTGTGCAAATTTTAGCTTCTTATATTTTCTGGATTCATCATGAAGAAATTAAAGGGGAGTACGACTGGAAAGACTGTCGTAATTTACGGGATTTTATAAAATTATGCGCTAAGCAGCAAATGCCCCTGGTTTTACGAATTGGTCCCTGGGCACATGGAGAATGTCGTAATGGGGGTTTTCCTGATTGGTTATTGAGTAAAGATATTGATTTGCGCAGTAATGATTCTGAATATCTTGCATATGTGAAGAGATTCTATCAGGAGATATATCAGCAGGCAGAAGGTTTTCTTGCTAAAGATGGTGGTCCTATTATTGGCATTCAGATAGAAAATGAATATGGACATTGTGGGGGATATTCCGGTCAAAAAGGTCTGGAGCATATGAATAAGTTAAAAGAAATGGCAGTTGAAATAGGCTTTGATGTCCCTTTTTATACATCAACAGCCTGGGGTGGCGCTGTCCTGGTGGAAGGAGAAATGTTGCCTGTATATGGTGCCTATGCTTCAACCCCCTGGGCCCAACATAGTGAGAAAATGCCTCCTAACCCTAATTTTGTTTTTGATACTGTTAAAGATGATACAAATATAGGGACAGATCTTAGCAGTCTGCAAGATGATGATGAGTACAGCTTTTCCGTAGGGGATTATCCATATGCAACTGCTGAACTTGGAGGAGGGAATCAAATTACTGCTCATCGCCGCCCTTTCTTGAGTGGTGATGATATTGAGGCTATGTCTTTGGTAAAACTAGGTTCAGGAGCAAATTTGCTAGGCTATTATATGTATCATGGTGGTACTAATCCAGAGGGGAAATTGTCTACACTACAGGAATCAACGGATACAGGGTATAATAATGACTTACCTGTATTATCCTATGACTTTCAAGCACCACTGGGGGAATACGGTAAGCCTCAGATAGCTTATCATTATTTGAAAAGATTGCATCTTTTTTTAGAGGATTTTGGGGAAGAGATGGCTTATACAGAGACATTTATTCCCGATGATAATCCATCTTCAGCAGAAGATATAGAAAAAATCCGTTATGCCATTCGTTATCAAAAGGATAGAGATTCTGGTTTTCTATTTATAAATAATTATCAAAGGGGATTGGAATTAAGGGATCATGAGCAAGTAAATATAAGTCTGAAAGGAAAAGAGAGAGATTATCTTTTTTCCAATATGAAGATTATAGATGGTCTTAGGGCGATTTTACCTTTTAATATGAACATAAGGGGAGCACGTCTATATTCTGCTAATGTTCAAGCTTTGTGTAAACTAGAAAATAAGGACTCAAGTTCTTATTTCTTTTTCAATCCAGGTTTTGCAAAGAGTGAATTTTTATTTGCTAGAGAAGGGATCAGGGAAATTGAAGTTTTTGGAGATAATAGTTCTATAGAGGAAAAAGAAAATGATATAAGAGTAGTTTTGACAGGAGCAGGGACTGAGCAAAAAGTTCAACTCTATCTGGAAAACGGTAGGATAGTAGATGTTTTTGTATTATCTAAAGAAGAAGCTTTAAATGCCTGGAAGTTTAGTTTCGCTGGGAGTGAAAGACTATTTATTGGTAAAGCTGATTTTTTTAGTGATGGTGATAATCTGATTGTAAATAGTGAAGAAGAGAATCTAGAGTTTAAGGTTTATCCTGATATTAAAAAAGTAGAGAAAAGTGATGGTGCTGAGATAAGCAAGATAAGTGATATTGAGATTGATCAGCTAGCTATAAGAGATATAGATAAAGAAACTAAAGTTAAAGAAAATATAGCTATAGAAGATATAGAGAAGGATAGTGTAGCTCTAGAAAAAAGTTTTTTTGCTACTTATAAATTGTCTTTTAGACTTGCAAAAACCAATGTTAATTACAAGGTAGTAGAAATAGATGATAGAAGTGTATCCTACAAAATAGACTTATCTGACAGGCCTTTGCAGGGCTTAAACGATTTGTTTTTGGAAGTAAATTTTGCAGGTGATTCAGCAGAGCTATATATAAACGATAAATTGAGTGCAGATTGCTTCTATAATGGTCGGGTCTGGAAGATAGGATTGAAAAGATTTAAGGATAAGCTGGCTGATGGAGATATAAGGATTAAAATAAACCCTCTTTATAAAGATGATGAAATTTATCTGGAAAAAGAGCCAGTTTTTATAGAAGGAAAAGCCTGTCGTTTGATATCGCTTGAACTAAAGCCAGAGTATAGCTGTCAGCTCAAAGAAATGAGCTGAAGGTTTGCGGTATTAGGCTGTCGAAACTGTCATGCTTAAGCAGGTTTTATGGGTTAAATTTATTTGTAAAGTTTGACCAATATAATAAATAAGAAGGAGTGATTACAATGAGTGAAGAAAATTTTGTGAAGCTTTGGGAAGAGGAGGTAGAAATACCTACATATCCACTTGGTGAGCCTGATAAAAATCCAATGTTTTTAGAAAAACGTGTTTATCAAGGTAGTTCTGGTAAGGTTTATCCTCTTCCATTTATTGATAAGATATATGATGAAAAGATAATGAAAAAATATAAGGTGGTTTATTTAGAGAATAAGTATTTAAGAATAGAAGTTTTACCTGAATTAGGAGGAAGAATACAAAGGGCTTATGATAAGACAAATGATTATGACTTTGTTTACTACAATCAGGTTATTAAGCCAGCATTAGTTGGCTTAAGAGGGCCCTGGATATCAGGTGGGATTGAATTCAACTGGCCTCAACATCATAGACCTAGAACTTTTTCTCCTGTAGAGTATTTTATGGAGGAAAAGGAGGATGGAAGCAAGGTTCTATGGCTAGGTGAGATTGACAGGATGTATGGTACTAAGGGAATGGCCGGACTTGTACTATATCCAGATAAGGCCTATTTGGAGATAAGAGGCCAGTTATATAATCGGACATCAAGCTCTCAGACTTTTCTTTGGTGGGCTAATCCGGCTGTAGCAGTAAACGATCAGTACAAATCAGTTTTCCCTCCAGATGTAAATGCTGTCTTTGATCATGGGAAAAGAGATGTTTCCAAATTCCCTATAGCTACGGGGGAATATTATAAGGCTGATTACTCTGCAGGTGTAGATATTTCTATGTATAAAAATATTCCTGTTCCGACTTCTTATATGGCCTATAAATCTGATTATGACTTTGTTGGAGGCTATGATTATGGAAAAGAAGCTGGAATATTACATGTAGCTGATCACCATATTTCACCTGGCAAGAAACAATGGACCTGGGGTAATGGGGATTTTGGTGAGAGATGGGAAAGAAGTCTAACAGATGAAGATGGACCATATATTGAATTGATGACAGGAGTTTATACAGATAATCAACCTGATTTTACCTGGCTGAAACCTTATGAGGAAAAAACCTTTAAGCAGTACTTTATGCCATATAAGGAAGTAGCTGAAGTAAAGAATGCAAATATTGATGTTTTATTGAATTTAGAATTTAATAAGAAAAAGGATCATCTCAATGATGATACTGCTAGGATATCTCTATATGCTACTTCTGTTTTCAAAGGATTAAGAGTAGTATTAAGTGCTAAAGGAGAGGATATTTTTGAAGAAAAGATAGATATCTCTCCTGAAAAGGCTTATAATAATGAGATAAAAATACTTAAAGAGATTCCAGAAGAGGAATATAAGCTGGCAGTATATGATGCAGATGATAAGTTAATAATTGACTATCAGCCAGCGTCAAGGGAAATCTTAGAGACTCCTGACCCAGCGGAAGCGGCTTTAGAGCCAGAGGAGATAAAAACAAATGAAGAGTTGTTTTTAACTGGACTTCATCTGGAGCAATACAGGCATGCTACTTATCAGCCAGATGATTATTATCTAGAGGGTTTAAAAAGAGACCCTGAAGATATAAGGATTAATAATGCTTATGGCAAGTTATTATATAAGCGAGGTCTATTTGCAGAAAGTGAAAAATATTTTCGTAAGGCAATTGAGAAATTGACCTGGAAAAATCCAAACCCTTATGATGGCGAGGCTTATTTTAATCTAGGTCTGACTCTTGAAATACAGGGTAAGGAAGAAGAGGCATATTCTGCCTTTTATAAATCGGTATGGTCAGATGAATGGCAGCATAGTGGATTCTATCATTTAGCTTTGCTAGCCAGTAGGAAAGGGGATTATTCTCAGGCTTTAGAATTTACGAATAAATCCATTATTAGAAATTACCATAATACTAAAGCTAGAAATCTAAAAACTATTCTTTTGAGAAAAATGGGTAAATTACTTGAAGCTGAGAAGGTAGCTAAAGAAACTCTTGAGATAGATAGACTAGATTTTTTAGCCCGTAATGAGCTTTACAATATATATAGAATAGAAAAGAAGGAAAAAGCTGAATATTTTGAAGCTGAACTGATAGAAATTATGAGAGATAGCTATCATAATTATTTGGAAACTGCTTTAGATTATTCAGAAGGAGGATTCTATGCAGAGGCTATTGAATTATTAGAGAGAAGGATAAATAGTGTTCTAAATAATCTAGATAAGAAAGTTGAGAAAAGCCTTGATAATAAGCTTCTTGATAATAAGCTTAAAGATAATAATCTTAATGATGGTGATGAGATTTATCCATTACTCTATTACTATACAGGTTATTATTATTTCCTTCTGGGAGAGGAAGAGCAAAGCATAGAATTATTTAAAAAAGCTGAGTTAGCCGATCCTGCATATTGTTTTCCTGTTCGTCTAAGCTCAATTCCTGTTTTAGAGAAGGCTATTGAATTGAGTCCAGCAAATGATAAAGCGCTTTACTATTTAGGGAACTTGTATTATGATAAAAAACAATATAAAAAAGCAGTAGATTTATGGGAGAAATCTATAAAAGTAAATAAGGAGTTTCCTACTGTTTTTAGGAATTTAGCATTAGCGTATTACAACAAGTTCAATGATAGTGAAAAAGCTCGTGCTTATTTAGAAAAGGCCTTTACTCTTGACAGGCAGGATGCTAGAGTACTTTTCGAGCTTGATCAATTGTATAAAAATATAGGTGTAGGTCATCAGGATAGACTTTCATTTTTAGAAAAAAATGAGGGAGTTCTTAAGGAAAGAGATGACCTGTATATAGAATATATTAGTCTTTATAACAATATAGGAGAATTTCAAAAGGCTTTAGATTTATTATTGAATCATAGTTTTCACCCATGGGAAGGTGGGGAAGGAAAGGTAACAGGTCAATATCGTTTTGCCTGTAGAGAACTGGCTAAGAAGGCAATTAAGAAGAGGGAATATAGTAAAGGTATTGAATTGCTTGAGAGGGCAAAAAGCTATCCGGAAAATTTAGGAGAAGGAAAATTGCCTATAAGTACTGATAATGACCTTGATTATTATATTGGCAGTACTTATCTGGAGATGCAGGAAGCAGATAAGGCTAGAGTATATTTACAAAAGGCTCTTGAAGGAGCAGATGAACTAGGGGATATGATGTATTATAATGATCAACCAGCAGATTTAGTATTTTATCAAGCTTTAGCACTGAAAAACTTAGGTGAAATAGAGCAAGCAAAAGCCAAATTCAATAAATTATATGATTATGGTGAAAAACATATCTTTGATGAAGTAAAGATAGATTACTTTGCAGTTTCCTTGCCTGACTTCCTTGTTTTTGAGGCAGATTTGGAGAAGAAAAACAAAGTACATTGTCATTATTTAATGGGCTTAGGCTTGCTTGGTCTGGGAGATAAGGAAAGGGCAAAAAGAGAGTTGGAAAAGGCACATTCTCTGGATATTAATCATCAGGGAGTGATGGTTTTCTTGAAAAAAGTTTAACTATAGCTTCGTGAACTGTTAAAAGTATAAACTTTGCCATAATATCCTGAACAGAAAAAAGCTAATACCATCTCCTCTTCCAGGATATGAATAACAAAATAAACTAAGGTGGTGGAGCCTCTGGCCCAGAATTTTGTTAGGCATTCATATCCTTCTATGCGGAGATGGAGCTTTTTTTAATGTTCATTCTATAAATGGCTAAGTTTATCCGAGAGCTAATTACCAGGGCCTGTTTTTTAGGTCATCCTTGTCTTCATAATCAGGAATTCCAGTAAGGAAAATTAAGAATTCATTGTATGTAGATAAAAAAACATTTAGATAAAAAAATAAGGAGAGATTTGATGAAAAAGTATAAAGCAATCAATAATTTTAATAATTTTATACATGGTGCGGATTATTATCCGGAGCAGTGGCTGGATCGTCCGGATATTTTGGAAGAAGATATTCGTTTGATGAAAAAGTCCAACACGAATACTATTAGAGTGGGTGTATTTGCCTGGACTGCTCTAGAACCGGAGGAAGGTAAGTATAATTTTGAATGGCTGGATAAGGTTTTTGAAAGATTACACGAAAATGGTATTAAGATTATTTTAGCTACCCCTAGTGGTGCTCGCCCGGATTGGATAGCAGATAAATATCCAGAGGTTTTAAGGGTAAATGATGATCGCAAGCGAATTCTTTTTAGTAGAAGACATAATCATTGTTATACCTCGCCTGTCTATAGGGAGAAAACAGCTGAATTGAATAGAAAGCTGGCTGAAAGATATGGTAAGCATCCTGCCTTGCTGATGTGGCATATATCTAATGAATATGGTGGCAGTTGCCATTGTGATCTATGCCAGGAGGCATTTAGGGAGTGGTTAAAAGATAGGTATGGTACTTTGGAAAATTTAAATAAAGCCTGGTGGACAACTTTCTGGAATCATACCTTTACTGATTGGTCAAGGATAGAGTCGCCTGCTCCACATGGTTTGAAATCTAATCATGCTTTGAATCTTGACTGGAAAAGGTTTGTAACAGAACAAACAATAGATTTTTATAGAAATGAAATTAAGCCAATTAGAGAGCTAACACCTTCTATTCCTATAACGACTAACTTTATGTATAAGTATGTAGGTTTGAATTACTGGAAGTTTGCATCTGAAGTAGATGTGGTTTGCTGGGATAGTTACCCAGCCTGGCATGGTAATGAAGAGGATTGGGATAGGGCTATTGATGTAGCTTTTATTCATGATACCTATCGTTCGTTAAAGGGTGGACAGCCCTTCATGCTGATGGAGAGTACTCCAAGTATGACTAACTGGCAGCCAATTGCTAAGTTGAAACGACCTGCTATGCATAAACTTTCATCAATACAGGCTGTAGCTCATGGGGCTGATTCAGTTCAATATTTTCAATGGCGTAAAAGCCGTGGAGGTTTTGAAAAGTTCCACGGGGCAGTAGTTGATCATTCAGGTCGTGATGATACTCGTGTCTTTAAGGATGTAGCTGAGCTTGGTGATCTTTTGAAGAAATTTGATCCTGTTATAGGTACTTCAGTTGATGCTGAAGTAGCTATCATTTCTGATTGGGAGAATCGCTGGGCAATTGATGATGCAGCTGGTCCTCATCAGGAGAAAAAAGATTATCTGGAAACCTGTAGAAGACATTATAAGGAGTTTTGGCAGCAGGGAGTTGCTGTAGATGTTATAGATATGGAGCAAGACTTCTCAAAGTATAAATTATTGATTGCACCTATGCTTTATATGGTAAAAGAGGGTGTGGCTGAAAGAATTGAGGAATTTGTAAAAAATGGAGGTACCTTTGTTAGCACATATTGGTCTGGTATTGTAAATGATACAGATTTATGTTTCTTGGGTGGTTATCCAGGTCCTCTTAAAGATGTTCTAGGAATATGGGTAGAGGAAATTGATGCCTTATATGATGAAGACAGTAATAGAGTACTGATGAAAGAAGACAATTCTCTTGCCCTAGAGGGGGAATATAAGGCAGCTGTCTTGTGTGACTTGCTTCATCTTGAAACAGCAACGGCTTTAGCTAGCTATCAAGATGATTTTTATGCTGGCAGGCCTGCTTTAACTGTAAACAATTTTGGTCAAGGCAAGGCTTATTATATTGCTTCAAGGAATGAAGATAAGTTTCTGTCAGACTTTTATCAGCAGATCATTAATAAACTAGAGTTAAGTAAAGCTATAAATACTAACTTGCCTCATGGTGTTACGGCACAATTGAGAAGAGATGGAGAAAAAGAGTATATCTTTATTATGAACTTTAATGATGAAGAAAAAGAAGTACAGCTGGATAAAGTCTATACAAGCCTTATTACAGGTCAAAAAATCAGTGGGGATTATAAACTAAGAGCATATGCTGTTGATGTACTTTGTATCTAAGTCAACTTTCGGAGTTGAATTTTTAAGGACTGGAGCTTTTTTGAACGCTCATTCAGCAAATGGCTAAGCTTAAATTTCAAATCATATAAATACAACTCCGAAAGTTGTATATCTAATAATTAATAGCATGAAGTGCCAGAAGAATGTTTTTAAGAAAGGAGTATCATATGAAACATTTAGGAAATCAGCCAGGGGTTTTTTGTCTAAACCATGGCTGGAAATTTATCAATGAGGATATCTCGGTACTTCCTCCAACAAAAGAGCATATTGATGTTTATAGCTTTGCTAAAGGAGGGGCAGCTAAAGGTCCTGCAGCGGCATCTTTCGATGACTCAAATTGGGAAGAGGTATCACTGCCTCATGATTGGGTTACAGAAAAACCTTTTACAGAAGAAGGCTCACCTAATCAGGGCTATAAAGAACGGGGAATTGGCTGGTATAGAATTAAATTTAATTTAGATGATGAGGATAGAGATAAACAAATTTTATTGGAATTTGAAGGAATGTCCTGTGATGCAGAAATATATTGTAATGGTATGCTCTTGAAGAGGAACTTTTCAGGATATAAAAGTTTTTCAGTAGATATGACTGATATGGCGCATTTTGGTATTACTCCAAATATAATTGCCATTCGTATTGATGCCAGTGCCTGGGAAGGTTGGTGGTATGAAGGTGCCGGGATATATCGAAATGTATGCTTAGTAAAAAAAGCTCCGATCCATATTGCCTATAATGGTTCATATATAAAGCCTATTAAGCAAGATGATGGAAACTGGCAGCTAGAAATTGAAACAAAGGTAGAAAATAGCTTTGAGTTTAAACAGGAGTTTTCCATTATGACAGAAATTTATGATAAGGAAGGCAATGTAGTAGCTAAAGGTAGTGAAGAAGGTCTTGTAGCAGGCTACTCAGATAGAAAATTACTACAGACTTTCCATATTTAAAACCCTGAACTCTGGTCACTTGAAAACCCTGTTTTATATAAGGCAAAGACATCTCTTATATATAGCAATCTAGACCAAGAACAAAAAGAAAACAGGCAGGTAAAGGATTTTCTAATAACTGAGTTTGGCTTCCGTACTATTAATATAGATGCAAAGAAAGGGTTTTATTTAAACGGTAAAAATATCAAACTCAAAGGTTTTTGTAACCATCAAGATCATGCTGGTGTTGGAGTAGCAGTCCCGTACGCTATCAAGGAATATAGGATTCAATTATTAAAAGACTTAGGGGCAAATGCTTATCGTTGTGCTCATAATACAGATCCTGAGATTCTGGAGATATGTGATCGCCTGGGGATCTTAGTCATGGAGGAAAATCGCACTTTTAGTTCAGCTGAAGACAATTTACAAAGAGTAAAGGAATTAGTTATTAACAGTAGAAATCATCCTTCAGTGGTCATGTATTCAATCTTTAATGAAGAACCTTTACAGGGTACTGCCAAAGGTAGAAGGATTGCCGGTAGATTACAGGCTGCTGTAAAAAGCCTGGATGATACAAGACCTGTATTAGGGGCATTTAATGGAGGCTATATGGAAGAAGAGGGTGCAGCCACAATACTAGATGTGGTAGGGATAAATTATAATCCAGCGGCCTATGATGCTTTCCATGAAAAATATCCCGATACTCCTTTAATAGCTTCAGAAACAGCCAGTGCTTTTATCTAAGACAGCCAAGAAAACTCCATACAAGCTACTGTATTGGGTGGAGAT
>JBBJJH010000023.1 GCA_037623315.1 Halanaerobiaceae bacterium ANBcell28 | reverse complement strand
AGTTTATTTTGAAAAAAACATATAAAATATAGATAAGATAATCTGCTAAATTACATTTCACCTCCGTAAATTAATTATGTGCCAATAAAGATGTTTAAGAATCTGATCATTACGTCCATTATTTTTGATAAATATGTACACTTAATCTTACTAAATAATATTATGTCTTCTGTTTGTTATATTATATTTTATTTGTTATTTTAAGTCAATAACTCTATAAAACAATCTGCTGCCCTGGAAACAGGTATGTCTTGCAAATATGCTATACCAATACTCCTGCCTGGTATCTCTTCCTGGACATTCAACTTAAATAAACTACCTGCTGCAAGCTCTTCTTCTACAAAATCCTCTACCACACATGCGATTCCAAGACCAATTTTAGCAAACTCTATTAACAAATCAACACTACCTAGTTCTATTTCTGCTTTTAGTTCAGCCCCATACTCAAAAGCTATTTTATCTATATATTTTCGAGTATTTGCTTTTTCCTCCAGCAATAACAGAGGATATTTAGAAAGTTCATTGAGAGATAACTGCTGATATATTAGTCCTTGATACTTCTTCCCGGCGACAAAGCAATCCTGTATCTCCCTGCTTTTTATTACTTCAATATTCTTAGTATCATAAGGTAAATTTATTATCCCAAGATCAACCTGCCCTTTTTTCAATAACTCAATTATCTCATCTGTAGTTCTATTAGTAACTTTAATATTTACAGCAGGATATTTTTGGTGAAAGTTTTGTAAATAATCCAGTAAATAATACTTACAATTAGTATCACCTGCCCCTATAACAAGTTCTCCACTTTCTAATTTATGTATTGAATCAATTTTTTTTTCGGCATTTAGAATTAGAGTATATGCCTGTTCAATATATTTAAAAAGCACCTTTCCTTCAGCGCTTAACTTAATACGACAACCTGTTCTTAAGAATAATTGACTATCCAACTCTATCTCTAATTGTTTAATCGCCTGACTAACAGCTGACTGTGATATAAAAAGTTCCTCTGCAGCAGCCGAAAAACTCTTATACTTAGCCGTAAAGTAAAACACCTTATATTTCTCTAAATTAACTGACATAAAACCACCTTCCTTTTGTATTGTTACTACATAAACAAGATTATTATCACTACTTTACACATTGTTTCATTCTTAATTCTTTAAATCACCACTGATATTCATATGCACCAATATCATAATCTCCGGAAGGTCTTGGCTTCCCATCAATATCTATCTCAGAGGCTAGTTCATGTGGTATCACTGGCCTGTCCCCATTTAGTATTACTAACAACGATATCTTGCTAATCAAAACTTCATAAGCTATACTTATATTATATATTAAAACTATTAATTTTACTAATCAATTATGAACAGATATAATAATTATGGAAAGAAAATCTAAAACAATAAAGGGAGTGTTCTTTTTGATCAAAGCTATTGTAGGAATCAACTGGGGTGATGAAGGTAAAGGAAAAATGACTGATTATTTTGCTACAGATGTAGATTGTGTCATTCGTTACCAGGGTGGTGATAATGCCGGTCATACTGTCATTAATGAAAAAGGTAAATTTGCTTTTCATAATATACCATCTGGTATTTCATATGATAATGTACTATGCATAATAGGACCTGGTTCAGTTATCAATCCTGAATCCTTTTCTAAGGAGATAGAAGAACTAAAAAAACAGGGATTAAAAACTGAGAATATTATAATTTCTGATAGAGCAAATATAATTTTCCCCTTCCACCGCTTACTAGACGAATTGGAAGATCAAAGACTAAAGGATAAGAAATACGGATCAACCAAAAGTGGTATAGCTCCAGTCTATGGTGATAAATATATGAAAAAGGGAATCCAAGCTGGTGAACTCTTTCATCCTGATTATCTAAAAGAACATCTGGCTGATTTACTAGATTTTAGCAATATGAAATTGAAAGGTATATATAAAGAAAAAGCAATTGAGCTTGAAGATGTACTAAGCTGGCTTAAAAAATATCAAGATAATGTAAAACCATATATAAAAAACATACAAGCCATTATTTCAGACTTAATAAATAATGACAAAAAAATTCTTATGGAAGCCCAATTAGGAGCACTAAGGGATATTACCCACGGAATTTATCCATATACAACTTCTTCTTCTGTTCTGGCAGGATATAGTTGTGCATCAATACCAATACCTCCTCGCAAAATTGAAGAAATTATCGGAATCAGCAAAGCTTATTCCACCTGTGTAGGAGCTGGCGAATTTGTTACCGAAATGAACGATAATGAAGAAGATCTAGCAAATTACATCAGAGAAAAAGGCGGAGAATATGGTGCAACTACAGGAAGGCCACGTAGAATTGGCTATTTTGATGCAGTTGCCAGTAAGTATGGAGTTAGATTACAATCAGCAGATACAATGGTTCTAACCTGCCTTGATGTTTTGAGTGGAATTGAAGAATTAAAGATCTGTACACACTATCAGATTGATAATAAAAAAACAGATATCTTCCCACTCTATCCAGAATTAATAAAAGCAAAGCCTATCTATGAAACATTACCTGGATGGCAGGAAGATATTCAGGGAATAACAAAGTATAATGACTTACCTCTTAATGCAAAAAAATATGTTTCAAGAATTGAAGAACTTTGTGATATAGCAATAAAGTATATCTCAACAGGACCAAAAAGAAGCTCTGTAATAGAGGTTTAAAGTAGTTTCTAAAAAGATTAATAATCTAGAAACCTAATTCTTCACCAATAAGAATGACTTTAATTCTATTGTCATGTCTAGATTTTCTTGTCACTAGTACCTGACAGCAGATACAATCTTCTACAAGACAGTCATGGCAATGTCCTGTTTTACTACAGGGGGTTTGCTGTTCCAATCTAATAGCATTCATAGGAGCCGCCAGATTTCTAACACGCTTCATAGCACTTTCTTCATCTTTGACCACTTTATTCATACCAGCTACTATAATGATGTTTTTTGGTCCAAAACATAATGCAGCTACCCTATTAGAATTACCATCAATATTGACCAATTTACCATCCTGGGTAATTGCATTTGAACTCATTAAGTAATAATCACAATTAAATGCTTTAAAATATATCTCTGCTGTTTCCTCAGGGGTTTCGGCTGTGCTTCTATCCAGCAATTCAAGATTAGCATCTTTAAGTTTCTCAAATAAGCCTATTTCCCCCATAGTCATAGATCCACCCCAGGAAACAGTAGAACCTTCTTCAATCAACTCCATGACTTTCTCAGCAGCTTCGTCTGAACTTGAGCAATAAAAACCTTCAATATTTCTCTTTTTAAAATTCTTAATAACACCTTCAGCCGACACCCTGTAATACTCTTTTTTAGCTTCCATATTAACAACCTCCTGTATATATAGTAATTGGATTCTAAGTTACTATTGTTTTTTAAAAAAAATACTAATTATTATATAATCAATTATACCTACTTATTTGAAAGAAAATAACACTCACTCCATTTTCTTTGCTGATGATCACGGAAAAATACGCCTATACTATTATCTTTATATATCTCTAAAAATACTGATCGTATAGAAGAACCTCTATTATTTTCCAGAGAAGAAACATTAAACTGGCGAATATCTTGATTATCAACCCAGGAGATTTTTCTATACAGATTTTCCTTAGCCCAGACTCCATCACCAATATGTGCATGACCATAGAAATGAAGGAAATGATTCTCTGCTAAAGGCAAAAGCTGATTCAAGATTTCTGAAGGTCGATTACCTCCAGCAAAAGCATAATGAGATACTGATATAGTTAGCTTTCCTGTCTTCTCAATTTTTTCAGATAAGCTCTGGAAACTTTCTTTGCTATATGGATATTTATCTTTGTCACCATGAATTTCACCATGAGTAGTGTACCACTCTCCCGTTTCACTACAGTGATCCGATAAGAAAAGAATTTGAAAATCACCGAATTCCTCTAGGAAATAAAAAGAACTAAGATTATCAATTGTTCGCCAATCTGCTACCTTTTTTACAGTATTATAGAAAGGAACGATGACTTTCTCACCTCTTTTTTGCTTGTTCCTGGAATAATCAAACTCATGATTTCCCATAACATATCTAAGAGGTATATTTAGAGGAGTAAGTAATTCTAGATGCATCTCACACATTTCCTCTAAAAAATCCAAACGATCTCCTTCTGTTGCATCACCTAAATACCATATCTGATCACAATTCATTTCTAAACTTTTATAATCTTCTACTGCCTTAGTTAATGAGTCTCTTGCTTTATCTGGAATAGACTGTTGTAAATCGGAAATAATCCAGGCTCTTTTTGCTACTTCTTCCTTACTTTGTGTAAATATCTTCTTGATCATATTAAATCTCCTTTTCAATTATTTCCTTATTCATTTCACTGTATATAAATAAGCTTTAAATTTTAATTAAATTCTAATATCAATTTAATAATAGCTTAATCTCTATGTTATATACTATAAGTAACCCGTTAAGGGATGACATAGATTTGAAAAAATAATACTTTCATGATTTTTCCCCTTTGCCAGGCATTTGCTTGGCTTTTTTTACATAAGTAGATTAGAATAAATAAAGTGAGTTCTTAGTTTTAGAGAGAGCTTTAATGGCATTTAGCTCTCGGATAAATAATAAGAATTTCCCATGCTTATCTAGAACAAACTGAAAAACCACAACTTCGACATTCATTACATCCACCTGAGTTCAATAATTCAGCCTTACATTCAGGACATATTCCTTGTTCAATTAGGTCTTCTTTGCTTAATTCTTTTTTATTACCAGTACTTTCTCCACTTAATATCCCAGCCCGTTTACAGCCATCTCTAAATATAGTTACACCTTTTAATTTATTATTCCAGGCATAAAGATATAAGTCTTTAATATCATTAAGACTTGCACTATTTGGGAGATTAATCGTACTGCTTATACTAGCATCAATATATTTTTGAAATGCTGACTGCATGTTTATTCTTTCTTTATAGTCCAATTTCCTTGCTGAAACAAAAAAACCGGGTAAATCTTTCTTATCTTTAATATTGTTTAATGTCATGTATTCTTGAACTATAGCTGGATAAACTTCATATTCCTTTTCTTCATCATGCAATGTTTGTGTTCTTCTGGTATAAGATAGCTCAAAAAGAGGCTCTATTCCACCACTAATATTAAGCATAGTTGAAATAGTACCTGTTGGTGCTATAGTTAATAACTGGCTGTTCCTTAAGCCATATTCTGCTACCATATCTCTAGTTTCACTATTAGCATTACTCATGAAAAATTTACTACTCAGTACTGCTTTTTTATTATATGCTGGATATTTCCCATACCTATA
This sequence comes from Halanaerobiaceae bacterium ANBcell28, assembly GCA_037623315.1. Taxonomy (GTDB): domain Bacteria; phylum Bacillota; class Halanaerobiia; order Halanaerobiales; family DTU029; genus JBBJJH01. The sequence continues at coordinate 49,771 of JBBJJH010000023.1, read as the reverse complement.
TGCAAGCATAGCTGATGTCTGTAATGCTTTATTTATCATAATATCGCCAATCTTATTAGCAATCTCCAGAGATTCCTTACTTCCATATCTAATACCTAGTTTAATAAACATATCTGCTATCCCCATTACTCCTAAACCTATTTGCCGGTAATTCTTAACTGTTTCTTGCTGTATTTTTAAAGGATGAAGTGAGAGTCCTTCATCTAAAACCTGATTTAAATAAATAACACCTTCTTTAACTATATCCTCTAGTAATCCATAATCTATCTCTGCTTTATCAGTAAATTTGTCCTTCACTAAACTGGCCAAATTAATACTACTTAAAAGACAACTTCCCCCGGCTGGCAAAGGTTCCTCTGCACATGGGTTTACACCTGCGTATTCAAAATCCTTATCTTCACTTAAAAGATTCCAATTCTGAATATGATCCCAGAAAAGAAAACCCGGCTCAGCCATATTCCAATTAGATAACGCTATTTTATTAAATAAGCGACTGGCATCTAATTCAATTTCTATTTTTTCACCTGTATCTTCAACCATAAATGAAGTTTTAAACATTTCTTTATTTTCAACGGCCTCCATAAATTCATCTGAAATCTTAATTGATATATTAGCTTTTGTCACTGCCTCTAGATCGTTCTTTACATATATAAACTCTTCTATATCAGGATGCCCTATTTCTATACTCAACATCAAAGCACCACGTCTGCCCTTTTGACCTATCACATCAGCAGCCATCGAATAAAGAGGCATAAAAGAAACTGCACCACTGGTAGTTTTGGCAGCATTATTCACAGTTGAACCTTTAGGACGCAAATTACTTACATCTATCCCCACACCACCTCCATAAGAAAAGGTTCTTGCTGCATCTCTGGCAGTATCAAAAATAGATTCAATATTATCCTCTGGTGACTTAAGTACATAGCAGTTTGAATAGGTAATCTTTATCCCCTTTTCCTGTAAACCTCTGTTTGCCAAAATCCTACCTGCAGGGATAAATTGTTTGTTTTTTATCATTTTTTTTATGGCCTGATTTCCATTAGAAACCCTTTCAAAGAACTCCTCAAAATCCTCACCATTGCATTGATATTTTCTTGTCCAGATACTCAATGGTAATTCCTCTTTAAGCCAGTGTTCCCTATTTTCTTTATGTTTTTGCCGATAAATAATATATTCTTTAGCTACAATATGATCGAAACTCATCAGAATTTTCTCCACTATATCCTGTATTTGTTCAACATGTGGTTTCTGATACTTGTCCCAAACAATCTTATCAACTTCATCAGTAAGTTTAGATAATTTTTCATCACTAACAGGGTTGGCCTTATCTGCTGCTGCTTTAATTGCTTTGAAGATTTTCTCTTTTCTGTACTCTGCTTTTTTGCCATCTCTTTTAATAACATTTCTTTTGCTATTTTTCATAATGTCCTCCTATTAATATTGTGTCAAATTCTAAATGTTTTATATTAAATCTAAATACTTTATTCAGCAAAACGGACCTTATAACTTATCTATTTTAAATAGATAAATTATGAAAAATCAATACCACATAAAGCTCCATAGTGATCACTTGCTGTTACTCCATTTCTTCTTTCCGTCCCAATTAATCTATAATCACATAATTTAGGGCTTTCCTTTGGATAAGGACTCTTTATCAAAATCCAATCAAACCTGCCAGGTATATCTAAAGTATATTGATTATCCCATCTCGGATTATTGTAAAAATCAAGGGTTGGCTCTATTTTACTTCCCTTTCTCCTGGAAAACACTTCTGCCAAATCAATCCAGGAAGTACTATGTGAAAAAAGAGATTGTTTACCTGTCAAGTAATTATGTATTACTGAATCGGGATAGGTATTAAAATCTCCCAGGATAAAATTGTAATCCATCTCCAGATCTTTCTCTACTTCTTTGATAGCCTTTACTATCTCAATCTCTCGATTATATGAATGTTTATAATCAAGATGTACGTTTGTAACTCCTATTACACAGGATTGTAATTTCAAACTTACATTCATGATGCCACTATTATGTATCATATCTGTACCATCCCAATTAGTGCAGGAATTAATAATTGGATATTTTGAAAGGATAGCTAGACCTTCATGACAATCTGGGTACTCTTTCCAGTAATAGTCCTGGAAGCTACATTCCTTTTTTATCTTCTCCACTAAATTTTCGTCTCTTACTTCCTGTAATGCCAAAACATCTATATCTTCCTCTTTAAGCAATGTAAGTAGCAAGTCCATTCTCTCATTATAATTCACATCACTATTCCAGATATTATATGTTACAAGTTTCATCATATCTACCCTCTTTTTCAAGACTTTCATTAATTTCCCTGTATATTAAGAATCTGCTTTAAAACAAAGAAACGTTTATTTAAAATTTAATACTATTTATTTATTATAACACACTTAGAATTTTACCTCAATATATTTTAAAACAGATGTTCTTGTCGCTGGCACCCTTAAAGACAAATAAAAAAACCTCACCCCAATAATGAAAGGGCAAGGTTAATTTACTAATTGTATTCTAAAAATTCAACATCTCTCCGACAGTTTGAAAAAAATAATTTTCTCTAGTTAGAACATCAATTATTCCAGGCAAGGCTTCTATAGTAGTCTCATTAATACTGCCACTATGTAGTAATATAATACCACCTGGATGGTGATAATTTTCTATCTTTTTCAATTTCAGCAGGACTATTTTCAGATATATGCCAATCAAAACTATCTATAGACCAATTAACTACTTTCCAATTATCATCTTTTAATAATTCTATAGTATCATCATTAATTGAACCAAAAGGCGGTCTTACTATTTTAGGAAAAAATCCGGTTTTTTCTTCAACAATCTTTGAAGTTGGAAGTAGTTCCTCTTCTAATATATATCTTGCTTCTAATTGATCAAACCTTGGATGAGACCAAGAATGATTTGCTATTTCATGTCCTTCATCATATATTCTTTTAGTCAATTCGGGAAATTCTTCGATCCTTTCGCCCAACAAAAAAAACGTTGCCTTTATATTATTCTCTTTTAGAATATCTAAAGCTCTAGAAGTATTTATCTCATCAGGTCCATCATCAAATGTTAATGCAATACTTTTTTCTTCGCCTTCTCCATGTAGATAAAATGTACCAGGATATTCTTTAGCCTGTCTTTCTGCTTTTTCTCTAAAATCCTGCAACTCCTCCGGAAGATCATTTCTTATTTTAGGGTTTTCTCTGATATTATCATCAGGATTACTATTTGAATTGTTTTCTATATTCTGAGAGTTGTTTAAAAAATCAAAACCATTTGCAAGAAAAACAAAGGATACTAGAGCTAACAGTAAGAATACTCCTATTACAAATTTATATCTCATTATTCCACTCTCCTAAAAGAATTTCGACTTATAATTTTAAATTCACCTACACCTATTCATATAAATATTATTCGGTATAAGAAAAACAATTATACAAATAAAAAAAACTGCTAATCTTACCTTTAATTACTCCTCTACTTTAAAACCATATCTTTTAGGAAATACTCGTCTCTTAAACTCATTATTGAAGTATTCATCAGTCATACCAGCAATATAATCTAGAACTAATCTTTCTTTATTATTAGACTCAATATACTTTTTTGACATAGAATTTGACCACATAACTATTGAAGAACTCTCTTTATTATCATTAAGATCCTTAAGGTATCTATCAAATAAAAAATAAAACATATTTTTTATAATATCATTCTGCTCAACTTTAACTACATTGGAATATATTTTTCTATAATTAAAATCCAGTAAAGTTTTAAGTGCAGAATATATTTCAGATGATAATGCAATATAATTTTTACCATAACTATTAATAATTATATCTGAGACTAATCTATCTACTATAGAGCTATTTGTATTCCCTAACACTTTCGTAACCTCCTCAGGGATTTCTTCCCTTGATATTAATCTCAAATGAATGGCATCTTCTATATCTCTTCCTATATAAGCAATAACATCAGAAATCCTGACTACACAAGCTTCGAGGCTCATTGGCCTAATTTTCTTATCAAAATCTTCAACTGTCCAACACTTTTTATATTCTTCTAAAAAAGCCTGCCAAGTTTTGTTTTTACTAGGTTTATATACTTCATCTAAGATCTCACCATTATGACAGAGTATCCCATCTAAGACCTGCAGGGTTAAGTCTAAGCCCTTACCCCTATTTTCAACTTCCATTAAAAAACGAACACTTTGAGCATTATGACAGAAGTAACCTATATCTCTATCTTTACAAATACCTTTTAAAATACTTTCTCCAGTATGTCCATAAGGTGTATGACCAATATCATGACCTAATGCTATAGCTTCAATAAGATCTTCATTTAATGCTAATGACCTTCCTAAAACCCTTGCAATTTTAGAAACTAATTGAACATGTAAGACACGATGAGTTATATTGTCATTATCAAAGAGATAAAATACCTGAGTTTTATCAATATACCGGGTGTAAGATCTGGAATGTATTATCTTATCAGTATCTTGAAAAAAAGAAGGACGAAATTCATTGTTATTATGACTATTAGGACTTTTTCTCAAACCATCTATACTTTTACAGGCATATTCACTTAAAGAGTTATTTTCCCGCAATATATTATTTTCTTTAATCTTTGATAAAATATTATTATCTTCATTAATCATAATATCACCCCATTTACTATTTAGACTTTCTCAAGCGACCATATGTATGTACTATATAGATATTCTAGATAGTAATAGCTAAGACCTTCTTTTCATAGAAAAGAAAAATATATTTCTCTCATTTAAAAAAGCTCCCCTTACAATAAACAATAAGAATAGTGTTTATCTATAAGAAGAGCATATTAATTACTTAATGTCTCTATTTAATTGTCATGTTTTTATAGCAAACGCAGAACCGTTCTCTGTTTGGGGTATTTATATATCAAATTTGTTGACAGCATTTGATAGTTTTTCTGCCATATCGGATAATTGACGGGCAGAAGAAATTATCTCTTCAGTAGAAGCAATCTGTTCTTCACTAGATGCTGCTACTTCTTGAGAGCTGCCTGCAAACTCCTGACTAACAGCTGCTATATCATTAATTGCCTTTTCTACTTCTTCACTATTTTTGTTTATTTGAATTGAGCTATTTTCAACCTCAAGTAAGACATCCTCCAGAGTTGTTGCTACCCTTTTAATTTCTTTAAAGGCTCCACCTGTATCCTTAATTACACCAACACCTTGCTTTACTGAGTCTCTACTTTTCTCCATTTTGTCGATTGCGACTGAGACATTACTTTGAATCTCTTTTATAATATTTGATATCTTATCTGTAGCACCAGCAGATTCTGTTGCTAAGTCTCTTATTTCATCTGCTACCACGCTAAATCCTCTTCCTGCTTCACCTGCTCTAGCAGCTTCGATTGCTGCATTTAAAGCAAGTAGATTTGTTTGTGCTGCTATTCCATTTATTAAATCAATTATATTTCCAATCTCAGTTGATCTTTTACCTAATTCCTGGATTACGCTAGCAACTTCAATAGAATCTTCTTCTACTTTATTAATCATAATTACAGAATCGGAAACAGATTTATTACCATCCTGAATGCTTGTCATCATATTACTAGCTGAATCAGTAACTTCCTTAAACCTTTGGGCTATATTATTCATATGTGTACTTAAATTTTTAATTGTATTAGATGTTTCTTCTATTTGAGCAGATTGTTCTTCTGCACCAGAAGCTACGTTTTGAATAGAGTGACTTACCTGATCAGCGATTATACCAACCTCTTCACCAGATGCTGATAGTTCCTCACTAGATGCTGCTACCTGTTCAGATAGTTCTGCTACCTGCCCAATCATATTGTGTAAGTTCATCCTCATTTTATTAAGTGCTTTATTTAATTGCCCAATTTCATCTTTGCTCTTATGTTGTATATCTTCAATATTTAGTTTTCCTGCAGCAATAGAGTTAGCAAACTCCAGAGACTTATTAATTGGTTTAGTAACCAGATACCTAATACTTAAAAAGATTGCTAGAGATACAAACAACAACATAATAAAGCTTCCGAATAGAACAATACCACTGATTATATAACTAGCCTGATAAGTTTCTTCTATAGGTGTGGCTACAAATGCTGCCCCATCAATTTCAATAAGTTCTTCATAACTTACTAAAATTTCTTCTTCTTGATATTCATATTCTAAAGATCTATTACCACTTTCTCTTAAAGCATTATAATCAAATACATTATTTACATCAAAGCGATCTTCTATTAAGGAAGTATCGGGATGGGCTAGTATCCTACCTTGACCATCAACAATATAGGCATAACCACTTTCACCTACTGTTATATTTGAAACTAATTCACTGAGAAAATCCAGACTAATATCTGCCGCCATGACACCTTGTAACTGATTGTTTATATATATTGGTTTTGCAGTTGATATAATTAGTTCTCCAGAGGCGGCATCTTGATATACCTCTGTCCAAACTTGCTCCCGAGCTTGAACTGCATCCTGATACCAGGGACGAGCCCTAGGATCAAAGCCTGCTGGCAATTCCTCTTCTGGATATAAGTACATTACTCCTTCAGTACTTGCAAAATAAACACTCTTAAACTGATTATATTCTGAGTGTATGTAAGCAAACTCCTCTAATTTCTCATTATAATCCCCATCAACAACAGTACCATTTTCTGATAAAACGTCGATTATTTCTTTTGATCTTAGTAGGAAATTATTAACCTCACTCTGTACATATCTTGCACCTTGAAGGTTTCTATCCTGTGCTATATTTGATATTTCATTATATACTGTATTATTAATTACAAAACTAAGTGTAAAAATTGAGATAAGTAATATGATAGTAATTACTGCGATTATTTTTATGTTTAGCTTGTTAAACAAATTATTCCTCAAGAAATTTTTCATTATAAAATTCTCCTTTAACATTAATTTAAACAAAAAAACTATAGCTATATGCTATAGGTGCCATGTCTCCATCAGCAGCCTGGCAATCATAGATTTTCTCTTTAGACCCATAGCTTTGCGTCCTTTCCTTTCAGAAAGTTTGCCTTTTTATATATTAATTTTTACAAATTAAATGCGTAATCACCCCACTTAAAATTAATTTACAACTCTTGTTTTATAATAATGATTTAAGTATACTATAAATAAAAAATTAATTCAATAAATCATTCTAATGTAATTTTAATTTCAAATTAACTCAAGTTTAATATTTATATTGTATAATATTATTAACCCATTAAGGGATAACATAAATAATCTAATTTTACTGATTTTTTCTCCCCCCTTTTGCCAAGCATAATGCTTGGCTTTTTATTTTACATATAAATTTATATCCCTATTTTTACAAAGCCTTCTCATTATTTTATAATTATGTGAAAGAATAAAAAATAAATTAATAGAAGATTCGGGTACTGGTAGATAAAAATGGTACCCCTGGTAGGAATCGAACCTACGCTCATGGCTCCGGAGGCCATTGCTCTATCCACTGAGCTACAGGGGCACAAAATAACAAATATTAAATTACTGCGCTTATACATTTTAACAAAATAAAGTTTCGCTGTCAACAAAAAGCGAAACCCTAGTGATTACTTAACTTTCTATTTTTTATATATTCTTCAATTATTCTACGAATTCCATTCTGGTAAATACTTACTTAATAATTTTTTTTCTAAAATATTACTTAAATCTTTATCTTTTATTACACAAACATAAAATTTAAGATCATCCTGATATTTATTAAACAAACTATTTATATAACAGACTTCTGGTTTACCATCTAAAAAACAATCCTCTGTCCTAACCTTTCCAAGTTCATTGATATTTTTTTTAAAAGAATCTTGACAGGCTTTAACAAGTTTTAATTCTTTCTTATGACAACATATAAACAAACCTTTTTCGTTTATTATATTTTTTTCTGCAATCTTAAACTCGCTGAATGCAAGATCGCCATACTCATTTAAGAAATTCAAATAAAAGTCATCGCCTCTTTCCTTACACTCTAATAAAAAATCCCCCAATTTTAAATCCATATATTCTTGATAATTCTCTTGTACATTAATATAGAATTTACTGTATTTTCTGTATAATAAAAATCCTCTTAAGGATGACTCGTTTCTTTCTGAAAAAATATTTTCTATATTCGTTTTATTAAAAGACAATTTTTGCTCATGAAAAGATAAAGAAATATCACCTAATTTAATTTGCATACTTAATTCCCCCTCTAGATGTATAACATCAGTACCATACAAGCTACTCCTTTATATTTACACCATTATTTTTTCCTCCCAACCTTAATATTAGCAATTTACAATAATGGATATATTGTCGAGTATTTAAAACTTATGCTAGCGTAAGTAAAATGTGGTATTTTTAATTTAATGATAAAGGAAATTTTATGATAAGTCAAGTATAATTTGGTTTTAATAGCTAAATATCTATTTATTATCAAAAAAACATGTCTAATTCGATTATTTTCTTCAAAAAGTCCTTTATAACTACAATTATCATCAAACTTTTTTAAAACAAAAAAGCCAGTATAATGAGATATACTCATTAACTAGCTTATTTATACTATATGATTTAAAAAATCAATATTAAGTAAATTAAAATTATCCGTTCCATTTATGCATATCTTTATTTTTCGCTACAGAGCCTGTATATCCACAAAATCCTACTCGTGGAGAATTAATTATAGGTAATGATCCATAATCACTTTCATAAATTTCAATACAATCGTCACAGTAATAATATGGATAATGATTATCCCAACTTACCCAACTAGCCTGTTTATCACAAATCTCACAACTCATCTCTGGAGCTAGATTTCTAGACATAATTTCAATTAGATGTTCTCGATATGCACCTTTTCTTATATGTAGTATATCTAAATTTAAAGATGTAGTAAAACTAAAGTCATATTTATACTCAAATCTTGTAGAACCATTAACTAAATCAACTAACTTAACATTAGAATCACCTAACTTTTTTGGTGGGAATAAAAATTCTTCACCATTTACAGTAAAAGCACTCTTATGATAAGAACCTTGCATCCAGATATCACGTAAGAATTGATCTAGTTCTGCTAAAGTTGATTCAGCTTTAATATCAAGGTAAAGAAAAAATGCTTTAGCATACTTCCCTTGTATTCTCAACATAAAATAAATATCTTTTGCTAATTGATCGTGATGTAAATTTTCTTTATACCCCTTGCAAGTTAATAAATGCCTAGTCATACTAGTCATTATAAAAATATTATCACAAGAAAAACATTTTCCTTTATATTTGTCTGCCATTAATAATTCCTCCTAATTTTTATTATCTTAAATTAAAGGATATTATTAAACACTACTTAATTTAGATATCATCTGCAATAAGAATATTTTTCTTGGACTATACCACGTTTGTTTTTTAGAATTATTGCCCTTTGTATTTTTTATACCCCTTTTTGTGTAAACATTTAACCCAGCATTCAATTTTTTTTATTTATATATAGCTAAATACCGAGAAAATAAATTCCAAAGACACTTCCTTAATATTATCATACATCCGTCTATCGTAGCTAATACACATTCAAAAACTTTAAGCTTTTTATTTGGACCATATATATCATCTCCCTCTCTCATTATATATATAATATTACAACAAATACTGCGAATCTCCTTCTTTTTTTGTTAATATTTTTACTATTCAGCATATTAAGATATTTATATTGTTTTTTCGACAATATTCATGTCTACTTCTCGATGGCGATCGACATAAAAAAGTCACTGCAATCAAAAGATATCAATTTTATTTCAACATTATCGTAGATTATCTCTTTTTTTGAAGTATCAACTTTTTTAAAAGGCATTTTCATACCTAAACGAAAAAACTTAGAAACAGCTTCTTTTCTAGTCCAATACATGATTGCTTTTTTTGAATATTGATAATCATCATCAATATTGACTAAAACATTCCTTTCCCCTAATGTGAAAAATCGATCAACAACTGCACCACTAAGCTGAAAGATCTTTTCAAGATCGATCCCTAAATTAGCTTCTGAAAGTACAGCGATACAATAAGGAAAGGAATGACTTATTGAGATATTAATATCGGGATATTGCAATAGATAAGGGGCGGAATCCGCCCCTTTAATAATATCTATACAGCTTAAATCCATCAAACTTTCTTCTCTAAGTTTATACTTAAATAATGCTGATTTCACTGCATATCTGCCTGCTATCCACTGTATCTTATTCTTAGTATTACTTAAATCTACAAGATACTCGATTTCTTTATTAGACAGTATTGAAAGATAGTGATCTTTGAATCTAAGTGATTTTTTTTGATTAAAAGCTAATTCATCTTTATCTCTTATATATATTTCTCTCATATCAATTACAGCAGAATAGATCTTATAATCTCTATACAGTCTGCTCATACTATTTTCTATTATACTTAAAGTATTTTTTTTACTTTCTCTCTTAATCATAAATTAATACGCCTCATTGTAACATTTTTTGCATAATAGCATACTTCATCTTTATCATTTAATAATATAACATCATATACTTTGCAATCTTCTTCTTCTTTTATAACCTTAGAATATGCTATATAGCGGCATAGTTCTATAGGTTTTTTTACAACTCCAAATTCCTCAATTTCCCAGGGAAGATAAACCCTATTATCATTCACCAAAGTGTGTACACCACAGGTCTGGAACACTGAATCCATAAATGCAGGGTTGACTAGCAACTTATCTAGTTGATATTTTTCATTTTCTAACTCTTCAATAGGTAAAGTCATTGAATATACAGCACCATTTTTGTCTCTTCTATAGACATTATTTTCTTTCTCATCATCCATAAATAAAGTTCCTAAGACAATAGAATTTTGATTTTTTTGGTGATAGTTGTCAAGGTCTATCTTGGAATATCCTTTTTCCATACTATCATTTTCAATCTTCTTTAGATTTAATAATTCTTTATAATTTGACAGTTGATTACTCACAATCATTGTATTAAGTGGTATAAACTTGCTAATACCATACTTTGATTGAAAATCATTATACACATCTAATTTAATACTTTCCCCTTCTATTTCCGAATTAGCAAGAACAACTACTTCCTGGGGTTTTTCATGATATAGCTTCAATGGATTGAATAATTTAATATTTCTAAAGCAATATTGTTCTTTTTGACCAAAATATAAGCTATGACACTGTGCAGCTAATTCCATAAATCCTACTGCTGGCATTAAAGGTGTTTTCCCTAGTCGATGGTGATCTATTATCGGGTCTCTCTTGACAGAGAATACTTTGAAGGCTTTTTGTATTTTACCATCTTTTTTACTTACCCAATCGATCCATGGAGCATTTGAATATTTATTTTTCAATAAATCTTTAGCAAGAAAGTTATTTAGTCCTTTGCTTATAATAACTTCACCTACATTTGTTTTCCCTCTTAAAAAGCGAATAAATTCAGCCGCACCTCGCTCTACTTCAATTAGATGAAGACCCATTTCCTCTGAATGTTTTCTCACGAATTCGTTTCTCCAAGCCATACCCACATTCTTCCAGCCAGACCAGGCAATGCTCAAAGCATGTATATCCTTATACTTTGCTTTAAATACATTAATGAAACTACTTATAAAATTATTTGCTGAACAATAATCTACTTGTGCTTCATTTCCAAATCTACCCGATATAGAAGAAAACGCCATAAATGCTTTCAGTTCTTTCTTATCTAACAAACGGAATAGATTTAAAGTTCCCTGGACTTTTACATTAAAGATTTTATTAAATTCTTCATTACTTTTCTCTTTCATTAATCTACTTTTTTCTATTCCTGCAGTTTGAATAAGTACATCTATAGAGCCATTATTATCTACGGCTAGTTCTAATACTTTAGATAGTTTATCATAATCTTGTATATCACAAGATAAATATAGAACTTCATTATTTTTACTTTTAATTTCATTAATCAAATTATAAACTGAAATTGATTTTTCTAATTTTTTGTACTCTCTTTGTACCATTAGTGGTGTAACTTTTTCATTTGCTTTTTCTAATCTCTTTTTTATTTCTATTTTCTTTTCACTTAGCTGCTCTTCGCTAAGTTTTGATAGTAAACCGATATGTTCTGGAATTTCAGTACGTCCTATGATCGTAAATTTAGCATTATATATATCAGATAAAGCCCTAACTATTTCAGCTCCAATCCCATAACCGCCTCCAGCAAGCAAAAAGTGTGGATTATCTGGAAGTTTAAGATCTTCTAATTCTTGTATATCAAAATAATCTATTTTTAAAACATGCCTCTTATTATCTTGATATGCTATTTCAAAAGCAGAAAACGGTCCTTCAATTTCTCTTAGTAATTTATTAAAAACTGCCTTATTAATTTTATTACTCTCAATATCTAAATCAATTATTTTTATCTTAGAATTACTTATTTCTTTTCTTAAGCCTTTATAAAATCCAGCTAAAGCACCATAGAAAGGATCTTTTTTCTTATCGTCATCCTTTGAAAATCCATGTGAACCATCCATTGAAGTAAGAGCCAATATTCTTAAAGAAGGCTTTGGATTCCTTAGATTAAGCTTTTTATAGAAAATAAATCTAGCTTCACTATTTAAGTAAATTAACTCCTTTTCTTGCTTTTTTGAAATTTTTTCAAGATCAACTTCTTCACCTATATGGCTACAATCAAGAATTATATCATAATCTTTTTCTAATATTTTTCCTACTGCAACCTCTAGTTCCGCTTTATCTTCATAATCAACGAAAAGAAATTCTTCCACTGATTCAGACTCTTTTCTAAAATAATTAGCTATATTTTTAACTGTCTCTTCTACATCCCCAATCACACAAATACTCTTATTTTTGAGCTCATATTCTTTTTTACCTATCTTCTCTTCTACGTAAACAGGTACTTGAAGACTTAAATTTCTCTCTATCATAATATTATCTGAATCCTGTATATCTTCTTCTTTGAAATTTTCCTTAATATTATTTTCTTCAATTTTTTCAGTGCTAAGGCTTACTGCTACCTCATCATTGAGATTCTCTAAGTCTTCCAATTGTAATTCATTGGATATACTATTATTAGAGCTTGCATCTTTTTTTAGATTATCTTTTTCTAGACTATCTTTTTCAAAAAAATCAATAACTGCAGCTATGGTTCTGTATTCAGAAATATTCATATCTTCATTTTGCTCAAGTCCAAACTTTTCGCCTAATATAGAGAATATAGTAGCTTGTTTTACAGTGTCAATACCCAAATCAGCTTCCATTTCCATCTCATATTCAAGCATATCCACTGGATACTTTGTTATTTCAGATATAACTTTTAATACTTCCTCTGCATGATTAGTAGATTCTTTAATTCCTTTCTTTTCTTGTACAAAATTAATAAGAGAAGATATTGTTTTATATTCTGATATATTAAGCTCTTGATCTTCTTCAAAACCATACTTTTCAGCAATTAAAGAGAAAATTGTTGCTTGCTTAACAGTATCTATGCCCAAATCAGCTTCCATTTCCATATCTTTTTCAAGCATTTCAACTGGATATTTTGTAACATTTGATACTAAGTCAAAAATTTCATCACTATAATCACTTTTTGCATCAATAATCGTGGTATTTTTTTCTTTAAAATTATTATTTTCATTCTTAGTTTTCTCTCTTAGTCCAGATTTCTCCTGTGCTAATCTAACTATATGTCCAATCGTAGGATAATTTGATAACTGTATATCCTCTTCTTGAGGTATTTTTAATTTTTCAGATATCATAGAAAAAATCGTAGCCTGTTTAACTGTATCGATACCTAAATCAGCTTCAGCCTCCATATCCAGGTCCAACATATCAATAGGATATTTACTTACTTCCGAATAAACATCAAGAACTTCTTTTTTTATCATTTCATTATAATCGTGATCTTGATTGTTATGATTTTTTTGATTTTCCTTTATTTCATCAAGTGATTTATTATTGTCCCCTTCATTTTCTAAATCTCTAGTACTTATCTTATCCTTTATATTAATATTTTCAAGAGTTTGCTCTACATTTAGATCTCCTTCTGCTATTAATACCCTTCCCATGATTTTCAAATCAGTATTCGAAGAATCACTTAAACTACTTATCCAGTCATTATATAAACGCTGATCATATATTCTATCATCACCTTTAGCTAGTTTTTCTAAAAGATGATAACCTCCATGTCCCCCAAAACCTATCACTGTTCTTAAAGCATAATCAAAGTTATATTTTCCACCTCTAGATATATTTAATCCTTCAAGAGCAGAGTCTGCTTCTTTATAATTAACTACTGGTGGTATTTTTTGATATTGTAGAGATTTTGCTGCTACGGCTTCTTCTATAGATGCACCTAAAGTATGTCCCGTCATACCTTTTGTATTAACAACCTTTAAATCCCTATAGGAGTCAGCAAAAGTTCTTTCTAATGCTTGTTTTTCAGTTTCAGAACAACCACCTTTTCTAGGAGTATATGTCTCATGTGAAAAATAAACAGTATTTTTAGCAATCTCTCTTCTGTCCAAATTATACTCTTTCTCCATTTTGGATATAAACTTATCCATTTCCAAGCAATACTTATTTGTATCAATTTTTGACTGATGCCCTGCAGTATTGAAAGCATGTGTGCCTAAAATACGACATATACCAGTCATTCCTCTTTTCTTTACATCTTTTTCTTTTTCAATTAGCAGTCCAACAGAACCTGAGCCAAGTATCATTCCATTTCTTCGCTTATCAAAAGGAACTGCAGACTCAAATACATTTTTAGAATCTGTTGCTGCTCCAACACTTAAAAAACTCGCACCAATCCAGGGTAATGTCTTCTCAGAAACAGCATCAGCACCTAGTACAATCATTCTACTAGCATGACCAGCCCTTATTAGATCTTCTGCAATAGTTAATGCTGAAGCAGTTGAAGAACAAGCTGATTGAATAAAGAAATTCGGCCCTTCAGCCCCTATAAGTTGGGCCATTCTGCTATTTGCCTGGGAATTTACCTGTGTTAAGAAATCATGATTAAATTGATAAATTTCATCTTCTCCAAGATTATTAATTAATTTGTTATAATGGAAATTAAACCAATCTGATAAAAGCTTTCTAGCATTACTATCACTTACTCTTGATATAACAGACTCATAAAAATCAATCAAATCATTTCTATTCTTATAAGCAAATTTGCTACTAAGATATTTAGATACTTCAGAGATTAAGGGTTCAAATGTAGAGAAGCCACTTGCAAATATTACCCCTGTATCATCTTGCATCTCTTTTGGAAGAACAAGTCTTCCTGGTAAGTATGAACCAGAGCTTGTCTTTATTTTTTCCCGTATAAGTGGTATTCCTGCATCTTTTAAAGCCTCATATCCTGCAGCTACTCCTGCACATACATCTGAACTCATCTGTTTTAATATTTTCTCATCTATATGGTAATCCTCTTCCATATCAAGTTTACCTAATTTACCTGCTATTTGTATAACTTCATTTATAGAAGAAAGTTTTTTGAAAATACTATTTCCTTCTTTTTTAATAAGTCTAGTGATATTTAAATCCAGTAAACTCTCCTTTTCATCATCTCTAAGCATTTCAATCATATTCTTACCTTCAAATAAATATTCGAAGTTATCATCAGAAAAGGCATCCTTAAAAGTTCCAGGTAGACCTACAGATACTCCGCTATATACGATACTAGCTTTTTCTATAGTATTCTGCTTATCTATACTCTCTTTACTATCAATATTATCTGCTATCGTATTGACTTGCTGATTTTGAATATTTTGCTCACTTAAATTATAATCTTTTATAAAATTATCTCCTTGTGTTGCAGTTTCTAAAGCAAATTTTGAAGGAAGAGGATTAATTTTATAACCTAATACAAAAAGTTCACCTAGAACTTCTTTATATGCTTCTATTGCATCTTTTCTCTTCTTATTTACAGATAAGACCTTAACATCTTTTCCTTCCAAAATGTTATTGAGCAAGTTAGAAAGAACTGATGATGGACCAGTTTCAATAAATACTCTTACTCCTTTTTTATAAAGCTTTTCAACTGCTGCTTTAAAATTAACAGTAGCAAGTATATGATCTCTTAACATTGAGGGAATTTCCTTTAAACCCTTCTCTGTAGAAGGATAAAATTCCTGAAGATGACAAGCCATGACCTTAGCATTAGCTTTACTAAACTCTATATCTTTAATTTTTGCATAAAATTTATCTGCAGCCTCTGACATAAGTTCTGTATGAAATGCATGTGACACATTTAATATTTTATATTTAATCTGATTTTCTTTTAAATGTTCTTCTAAGCTATCTAATTCCTTTACCTCTCCACCAATAACAGTTTGTTCTGCTGAATTAATATTAGCAACACTCAAATCAAGTGATTTTTCTGCTATTATCTCCTCTAATTCCTCGCTATCTCCCTTTACAACCATTAAGAGACCTCGTGCCTCTTCTTCTATACTATCAAATGAAAGTCCTCTTTCTCCAATAATCTCAATAGCAGAACTCAGATCTAACATCTCAGCAGCATATAGAGCCGTTACTTCTCCTAAGCTATGTCCCAAGATATAGTCTGCTTTCACTCCTGATTCTTTTAACAACTTATACATGGCCATATTACTCAAAAAGATTGCCGGGTGAGTATTAATAGTATTTTTAAGCTCTTCGTCTAGAGTTTCTTCATTATCCCCAAAAATTAAGGATGTAACATCCTTCTTATATTTTGCTTTCCATAATGCATCAACTTGCATATATAGTGATTGAATACAAGGATAATTATCATAAATACTTTTAAGCATATTTGGATATTGAGAAGCTTGTCCAGGAAACATCAGTGCTAAATTTTCAGAATTCACCTTATCTCCTCTACCATAAAATATACCTTTTAAGTTAAGACCTTTGGTATTAAAATCCTCTTCATTTGAAATTTTATTAAAATACTCCCACTTTTCTTTTACATCATCAATAGAACTTGCCACAATAGCTAAGCGTATTTCATTATCAACAGATATAGCTGAATTATTCAAAAACGCAGTTTCTAGAAAATTTAAGTTTTCTTCATATTGATTAAGAAATTCTGTATAATTCACTTTCAGCTCTTCTAAACTATTTCCTGATAAAAATACTACTTCTCTGGTATTATTAATAACAGAATCCAAGTGTTTACTAGATTGAGTAGAAAATACTGTTTTTTTACTAGAAAAACTATATTGTTTTTTCAGAAATTCAGGACGATATTCTTCCATTGCTATATGATAATCGGCTCCACCAAAACCATATGAGCTAACATTTACTCTTCTAGGATGAGAACTATTCTCTTCCCATTTCTTTTTATCTTCTAATATGTAAAATGGTGAATCTTCAATTTTCAACTTAGGATTTACCTCTTTAATATTAGCAGTAGGTGGAAGAACTTTATTGTGTAAAGCTAATGATGCTTTAATTAAACCAGGTGCCCCTGATGCATATCGTAGATGACCAATATTGGACTTTACTGATCCAATTCCACAATAATTTTTCTTGCTTACTCCCAGATTTGTAAAGGCTGTTTTGAGTGCAGAAATCTCAACTGCATCACCAACTATAGTACCTGTACCATGTGCCTCTATTAACTCAATTGTATCAACAGGGTAGCCTGCCATTTTACAGGCGTTTTCTACTACATTTATTTGGCCTTCTTCCTTTGGAGCGGCGATATACTTACCCTTGCCATCACTCCCTTGTCCAAAACCGGATATTAAACCATAAATGTAATCTTTATCTCTCAAAGCATCTTCGAGGCGTTTCAAGAGTAAAACCCCTCCTCCAAGGCCCATAACAAAGCCATTGGCTCTTGAATCAAAAGGGAATGATCCATCTGGAGACAAAGCATTAATTGCTGAAAAAACTACTAAAGGAGTTGCCGAAAACGTTACTTCAGAAGCTCCTACAAAAACAGCATCAAAATCCTTTCTTAAAAGACCAGTAATCCCACAAACAGATGCAGCCAAACCAGAGGCACAGGCAGCATCAACTGTATATGATGGACCATAAAAATCAAATATATTTGTAATTCTAGCAGCAGATATATTTTGTAACATTCCTGGAGCACTATCTTCAGTAATAGGAATTGTATCCATTAAAGCCTTTTCAGAAAGCTCTGCAAGTAATTCATCACGTTCGCTTTCACTAAAATTCTTACTAAACTTAGGGTTGTTTTTTAAATAATGTTTTACTTTAGCATAATAATTTCTCCGTATAATATTATCATAACGAGCACCTGGCGCGCCTGTTCCCAAAATAACTGCAGTTCGCTCTTTAGGTAGTTCACTGTTTTTTAAAGATTCTAAAGCTTGATCTACACAATATATATTCACATGTTGATTGGGATCCATATGCTCTGCTACTGCAGGCGGAATTTTATACTTATGACATAAAGCAGTATAATTATCATAATCAATGGTAGCTCCTATTTGGGTATATGTTTTGTCATTTTTTCTAATTTTTTTAAAAACATTGGGGTTATAAAAAACTTCTCTATTTAATACCTCTTCAGGTACATCTTTAATAGAAACCTTCTTATTCAAAATGTTGTCCCAAAAAGCTTGAATATTACTAGCATCTGGAAACAACCCCCCCATTCCAACAATTGCTATTCTTTCTTCTGGATAATAATATTTACTCAATCTCAACCCTCCCTTAAATAATAGCCATTACTAATTTTTATCTAATTTAACCTTAATTTTTTAATAAAAGTTTTAATATCTTATTTTTATCCCTACAGTAAGTAATAAGGGTAGTTAAATATCCTATCATTTAAAATTCTCATTTAATGAAAAATCAATTATTTGATTGAAGAAAAAAATCAAAAATGTTTTTCGATAATTTAGGTACTCTTAAAATATTAAGGTGACCTGCATAATAGGAAAAAACATTTTCCAATCCTGCCCTCTCTATAAAAAGCTGATATTTTTTTTCTTCAATTATTTGATCATATCTAGAATATGCTAATGCAATAGCCTCATTCTTAAAATCAGAAGGTAAATTCAGGCATGGATCCAATTCTTGCAAAACAACTTGTGTAATTGTAGCATCAAAACCACTTTTTTTTATATCATTGCTAATGGGAACAAGTAGTGAATTATCCCAGACAACTTTCAATAGATTTGTAACTGGGTTTATCAGGAATAATGCACTTAGCAACTGATTTCTAAGGCTATAATACCTTAAAGTAATAGACCCTCCCATACTGAAACCTATAAGAATAGTTGGGAGACTATTAATATAATCAATGACTTGTAATGATGCTTCTATATCATAAATTGCTTGTTTATATGCATTTTTTGTCCTATATATATCCGCGCTCAAGAAGAACTCTCCACTAAAAATACTATCAACAGGTTTTCGTTTAAAATGATACGGTAAGACCATTAAATACACATTAAACCCCAAATTATTTAAAAGTCTAAATAAATAATCATAATTAGAGAGATTATCATCATACAAACCATGTAAAAACAATATGTTACATATCGGTTTATTAGACAGATGCCTATAAAGATATATATTGTTATTTTCAAGATAATATGGATTCGTTTCAAATGAAGGTATTTTATAAAAATGATATGCTTCATCTCTTGTATAGCTAATATTGGAAATCTTAATACTCTGATTGGACAAATCTTCAAATGATATATATTCACCTGTAAAATGTGATTCCTCCAATGAATGACTTACTTTATTTAATTTCTCATTAAGTAATTTTTCCACAGCTATATTATCTACAAATTTTGAACTAGCTTCATTCATAATTAATATCCCTTCTAAACAGTTTGTATATTTTTTAATTCTTTTTTAGCTATTTTACCTATATTATTTCTTGGAAACTCTTCAAGAAAGCTAATAAATCTTGGCAATTTAAAATTAGCAAGTTTGCTTGATAAGTATTTGATTAACTCTCTTTCAGAAACTGTTGAATCTTCTTTTTTCACTACAAAAGCCTTTACAAGTTCACCATAAAGCTTATCTTCTATACCAATAGCAGCAGAATCTATTACATCCGGATGTGAATTTAAAGCTGCTTCTATTTCAATAGGTGATATCTTTAAGCCAGCCACATTAATAAACTCTTTTTTCCTCCCTGAAATAACAAATGAACCATCACTTCTTCTATAACCATAGTCACCTGTATAAATCCATCCTGATTTCATTACCTCTGCGGTCTCGTCTGGGCGATTCAAATATCCAAGCATCATACCAGATCCCTTTACTATTAATTCACCAATAATTCCATCGTCAACCTTTTGTCCATTTTCATCTACTGCTTGTACCTCTATAATACCTTCAGGAGGAAGACCAACATTACCAGAAGGCTCCGGAAGCATAGACATTCTAGTTGCAATAAGAGTGGAAGTCTCGGTCATACCATAACCCTCATCTAAATAGACCCCAGTTTTTTCTAACCAGCTACTAGCAGTGTCGTAACTCAATGGTGCTGCTGCACAAAAAGCTCCCTTTAATTTCCTGAGATCAGCTATAATTGAATCATACCTTAATAATTGTTGATAATGTGTTGGAACACCAAAAATATGTGTAATATTTTCGCTTGAGATAGTCTCTGCTACTTTTAGTGGATGAAATGATCTTAAGAAAACAATAGCTGCTTTATGTGCTAATACTGGAATAAGCAAAGATACAGAACCATAAGCATGAGAAAATGGTACATAGCATAAAAGCTTATCATTTATATCATATACATACATAGACTGATTGCTTTTCTTAAGAAAAGTATAAAAACATCCTGTTGAAAGCATAACACCCTTAGGTGTTGATGTAGAACCAGATGTATATAAAAGCATTGCCAATTCATTTTCATCAAAGTCATACATTTTCACTTCTTTACTAAGAGCTTGTTTCAATACCTCCTCTATTTCCTTTATTTCTATTATTTCAACTTCAGATTTTAAAGAATGCTTATATTCAGCTTCCGAAAGATGTGTTATAAGAGAAATGGATTCAGAATCTTCCAAATAATAATCTAGTTCATCTACTTTAAATAATGGATCTATTAAACATATAACTGCTCCTATATACTGAACTGCCAAAAGAACTATTGCAACTTCAGCACTATTATACAAATGAGTAGAAATAACAGACCCTGCTGTATAGCCTTTAGACTTTAAAAAAGCTGCAACTTTTTCAACACTTTCTTCTAGTTCCCTATATGTAAGTCTTTTCTCATTATCAAGATCGATAATTACTTCTCTATCTAGATATTTCTCATCAGTATCAAATAATAAATCACAATAATTCATTATAATCCTCCTAGCTATTTTTAATATAATATTTATATAATAGTTTTTTAGCATTAAATTCTTTTAGTAAAGCAAAAATTAGCTTCTTTTAAAATTCCTAATATTTAAAAATCATTCCACCACTACTAGCCCCTGCACCATGTGCCATCATCATAACAATATCCCCCCTTTTCATTCTATTGGTGTATATTAATTCATCTAATATTAAAGGGCTCATTGAAGCAACAGTATTGCCATATTTATAAAATAAGCTTAAACTTTTTTCCTGAGGAATTCCAAGAGCTTCTAACTGAGCTTCCCATATCTTTGTCGATTGATCAGATGTAATAAATAAATCTATATCATCCAAAGTTAGATTAGTCTTAGTCAAGAGCTTATCTGCTATTATCTTTGCATATTCAATTGAAGAATCCATAATAACCTGGCCATCAAGTACTTGCATATTAAGAATATCCTCATATGTATTCTTATTTCCTTTTTTAAAAAGAGTCGTTCCTAATGGTATAAAGGCATTGTCATATAATTTATGATTTGTAAAAACATAAGATGAAAGAAAATGCTTAAGGTCTGAATGTCCTATAAGCATAGCCGTTATCGCATCACCAAATAAAAATACAGTCTTGGGATTTGCCTTTATCCAGTTTTGTACACCTCGCGAAGTTATTCCCCCACCTAGAATTAGAACATACTCATCTCCTGCTGCAATATATCTAAGGGCAATATCCATAGCATGTACAAAGCCACTACATGCACAAGTGACATCAAAAGCTGGTATTCCTTTTTTTACACCAAGTTTTTTTAATACACCTATTGCTGAGGCAGGTATATTATATTCTCCAATTAGCCTTGAATAAATTACTCTATCAACTTTCTCAATATCAATATCTGCTCTCTCAAGACATTGATTGGCTGCTTTTGCCATTAATTCTACAAGTTCCTCTTTATCTTCAGCCCATCTTCTTTGCTTTATTCCCAGAGAATATTCTACAGCTCTATCAGTAGCCATAATACTAAACCTATCAATAATTTCTTGGTTACTAACAACATTTTCTGGAAGGCCAATACCTGTAGATAGTATTTTTGCATATCTTTCAGTCTTTAAGTCCTCTATATTTGGAAATCTCATAATCTTAATTATAACACCCCCAATTCTTTTATAAATCTAGATTATTTATTTACTTCATCATATAAAAAATCTACAAGATTATTCATCACAAAAAGTTCTTCTCTAGCTTCAACCATTGGAACAGAAAAAGTTTCTGAAAATCTAAAACCTAACTCTACTAATGCTATAGAATCAGCACAAAGGTCATCTACAATATTAGTATCTAGCATAACCTCACTTTCTTCTACACGTAAATAATCTACTATTAATTCTTTTGTTTTTTCAAATATTTCTTTGCGCTCCATTAATATACCTCCTATCAGTTATACTTTATATACTATGCCACCGCCACTCATCCCTTCTCCATGAGAAATCATGAGCACATTCATTCCCTCCTGTATTATCCCACTTCTTATGCCTTCATCTAAAAGCAAAGGAAGCATGGCTGACATTGTATTACCATAATTTTTTAATAGTGAAATACTTTTATCCTCACTGACTCCTATTGTTTCTAATGTTAGTTCCCATATTCTTTTATTATTTTCAGTTACTAGAACTATATCAATTTCATCCATCTTTAAGCCACTTTGCTCAAAAAGGTTCTTAGTTATTTCCATGCTAGCCTGACGGTAAAAATCTTCAGCTATTTTCCAGTTATCCATATGATAATTATCATAAACATATGCTAGTTGATTCTCTGAGCTTGTACCAGCTTCTTTCGCTGATATAGCACTCAAAGATACTGACGCATGATAATAATTATAATTTGAGTACATATAAGATGCTAGAAAATGTTTTTCATTAGCTTGTCCAAAAAGTATTGATGCAGATGCATCTCCAAATAAAAAAGATACTCTTGGGTCTTTTTTATTTATAAACCTTCTATAAATACCTCCTGATGATAAGATAATATATTTATCTCCTGTATTAATATAAGCAGATATTAAATCAAGTGAATGTAAAAATGAAGATATACCCCCATCAATGTCAAAGGCATGCATTGCAGTATTGCTTCCAAGTTTACCTTGAAGTCTACTGGCAGTCATCGGAAGTATATTATCACCAATATACTTATTTACAATTAACTTAGAAAGGTCATCCACTGATATCCCATAATCATCTAAACATTTTTTTGCGGATTTTAAAAGAACATCACTATCTTCCCAGGATTCATCAGCAATATGTCTTTTTTCTACACCAAGAGCTTTATAAATAGTAGAACTTTTAAAAGGTAAATCATATTTATTAATTATATCTTCATTACTAATATGTTCTTGAGGTAGAAAATGCGCAGTAGACAATATCTTGCAGTAGCTATTGATTTTTCTCTTTTTATTTTTAGGAAAATAAAAATCGCCCATATTATTATTCCCTCCCGGGTATAAAAAAGTAATTTTTTACTATAAAACGTTAGTAATTTTATTATTTTTTGGAAATTGCTACTATCTATAATATAGTGTCAAATCGCTAATGTCAAGTAATTTTTGTCTTAAAAAGATTATTATTCCATGAATAGAAAAAAATAAGTTTTATTGGCTTTATGTATACTTTTATGTATTTATTGCTTTTTTTGTTTTATAAAGCAACAAAATTAGTGCTGTAATTATTCACAATACGAAAGCAAATAGTTATCCTAGATATAAAAAAATAGCCCTATGAAAAACAAGGCTACTTAAATAATATACTACTTGATAATTTTCCTATATCTAAATTTATTTTCTATAAAGAAATCTTAATCAAACTCATTGGGAATAATCTTAAAACTTTCAACACAGCATATAGAAAAAACACCAGAATTTCTCCTGGCGCTTCGACATTTGCTATTTTTTAATTAAATTATAAGTAATTATAGATCATTCACTCAGCCTTTTCCACAAAGATAGCTTTATCCTGTGCTTCAATACAAAGACTGGCTGCCTTAAATGTATGTTCCTGAGTCATTGCATTTTCAGTTCCATTTAAGCAATCAAGAATAAACTCTCCAAAGAAAGGATACCCTACCTTGCCTGATAATTGAAAATGCTTTTCTCCTTTATTATTGACAAGATATAAATGATCTCCTCTTTCATCACGAGCTATGTCAATATATTTCCTTACCTCTATATACCCTTCAGTTCCCAGGATGGTAACACGTCCATCACCCCAGGTTCCTAAGCCATCTGGAGTAAACCAATCAACCCGGAAATAGAAAGTGGCCCCATTATCCGCTACTAGTGTTGCATCACCAAAATCCTGGAAATCAGGATATTCTTTAAAATTATAATTAGCAACCTTACTATGTAGAACCTCTGCATCTTTAGCTCCTGAATAGTGTAAAAATTGTTCAATTTGATGACTACCTATATCACATAAGATTCCACCATATTTTTCTGGATCAAAGAACCAATCAGGTCTATTTTCTGCACGTGCACGATGCGGCCCTGTACCAATTACTTGTATAACTCTACCAATTGCTCCTTCTTCTACTAATTGACCGGCAAAGACTGCACTTTCCACATGTAGTCTTTCACTATAGTAAACACCCCATCTTAAACCAGTCTCTGCTACTTTTTTCTTCGCAGCTTCTACCTGTTCTAGTTTTGTAAATGCTGGTTTGTCAGCAAAGAAATGTTTACCATGATCTAAGGCTTTCATTCCACAGGATGGTCTATCAACAGGAATACTTGCACTGGCAACGAGTTTGATATTCTCATCTTTTAAAATCTCATCTGCTGAAGAAACAGCTTTAGCCTGTGGAAATGTTTTACGAAATGCTTCTACTTTCTCAGGATCAGGATCATAAACTGCCACCAAATCAGCACCTGCTTCTATTAAACCATTTGCCATACCATAGATATGACCATGATCTAAGCCAATAGCTGCAAATGGGAATTCACCTTTACCTACAACTTCATTTACTTCACCTTTTGGAGCATAATTCATTCCATCACTTTTATCCATTATTTTTCACCTCTTTGTATTTACAAATCTATAGTTAATTTATGAATAATATTTTCTATCTACTTATCAAATTTTGATTTTCATAAGTAAAGTTATTCGTAGTTTCCTCCTGTAGTAATATCATCAGCAGAAAAATTTTCTACACTATTTTTCTTTTCAAAAAACTTAATTGCTTTTTTCATAACACCTTCTCTAGTATAGAAGGGACTGTTCTCATCTAAAGGAAGTTTCACTGTACCTCCAAGACTAGCTGATTGATATATTGCAGTGATAAGTTCAAGGGTTTCTCTGCCTTCATTTCCATCTACTAATACTTCTTTCTTTCCTTCAACTGCTGATAAAACATCTTCAATCTGACCAGTATGGAATTCATAGCTTAAGTCTTCTTGTTCTTCATAAGTTTCTTGAAGTTTCTTTTCTAATTCCTGATCATCTTCAGGAAAACCATTTTCTTTAGCTTGAGATGCTTTCACCTTCCATGGTACTGATACTCGAGCATTTTTTCCCTGGAAAATTAGCTGTTGTTCTTCACCATGATGAATCACAGAGCTAGTAATCTGAGCTAATGCTCCACTATTATATTTCCCAATTGCTACAGAAACATCCTCTACTTCAGCATTATCATGAGAAGCATTACTCATTACTGCTGTGATTTCAGAAGGCATTCCATTCATCCAACGGAAGATATCAATATGGTGAACAGCATGATTGAGAGTAGGACCTCCCCCTTCTTTTTCCCATGTTCCTCTCCACCAAAGGTCATAATAGCTATAGCCTCTCCACCAGAAAGAGTCAACCTGTGTATGTACAATTGGACCCATCAATTCCGTCTCTAAGACTTTTTTCAATTTCATCATAGGATTTGTAAAACGATTTTGTGCTATAATAGATAATATTTTTCCGCTATTTGTTGCTGCTACATTCATTGCATCACATTCTTCTAAAGAAGAAGCCATTGGTTTTTCACAGATAACATTCTTACCTGCCTTTAAAAAATTAATTGATATTTCTGCATGTGTATATGGAGGTGTACAAACTGATACTAAATCAATATCTTCTCTGTCTAACATTTTCTTATGATCATCATAGATATCAACATCCAAATCAAACTTTTTGGCACCCGCTTCTGCCTTTTCTGGGTATATATCACATAGAGCTACGATCTCACATCTTTCCTCAAACTCTTGATATGCCTGTATATGTGAAGGAGCTATAGCGCCAACACCTATTATTGCAACTTTTATCATCCGTATCCTCTCCTTTATTTTGTGAGTATTTATTATAAGTATAGCCTTATTCGCTACTTCAAATGCTTTAATTCTATTTCATATTATACCTATCCTAAGTTAAAATATCAAGAATCCAAAAAAACATATGATTAGAATACATCAAATTATCTCCTTTAATTAAAAAAATATCTAACTTTATTTTAATAATAACTCCTTTATCTTTTGAAATAGTTCACACCTATCGATAGGTTTTGCTATATATTCATCCATCCCACTAGCTAAAAATCTCTCCCTATCTCCTTCCATTGCATATGCTGTCATTGCCATGATAGGTATCCGTGAAGGATATTCTATTTCCCTAATTTTTTTAGTAGCATCAAGCCCATTCATTATTGGCATCTGTACATCCATAATTATTAATTGATAAATACCTTTTTTATATTCCTGTATTGCCTCAAGTCCATTGCTGACAGCAGTTACTATATAACCCTCATTCTTTAAAATACTTATAATTCTAAGTCAATAAAATATCTTCAAAAAAATAAAGTCTAAATTTTTGTTCATTTATAATTATGAGTTTATATCCAATACTACTATATTATCAAAGGCTGCTTCTACGATTC
The DNA here is from genome assembly GCA_037623315.1 of Halanaerobiaceae bacterium ANBcell28. Taxonomy (GTDB): domain Bacteria; phylum Bacillota; class Halanaerobiia; order Halanaerobiales; family DTU029; genus JBBJJH01. The sequence continues at coordinate 22,540 of JBBJJH010000023.1, read as the reverse complement.
TTCTCCCAGCCCATACATAAAGACCGGTATAGTTATTTTCTATTTCTTTAACGGTAATTTCATCAAGGAAAAGATTATTAACATAAAAAGTATATGTCATTATTCTACCAAAAACTGCATTTACCATTAAATCTCTATCCATTAAAATATTTAGTTCTTAATTATCCTCCCTTATTTTCTATATTAATATATATTACGTCAAAGAGATATAATTTCCTTGTTAATTTTCAATTTTATTTATAATTCAACCTATTTCTAGTTATATTTATTTTTTTGGATAAAAATAACAAACATATTTTAATAATTTATGCTAATAATATTAATGCAGTATACTGCTAAAAGGAGTTAATGCTTTTGGATTAAATTAGCTAGTTAAGAAGCAACATAAGCAAAGCAGAGATTAAGTAAACAATGTGATAGGGCAAGTAAATCAATTTGCAAATTTCAGATTAGACTATTCAAAATCTGACAATGCAAATGTAAAGTAACAAAAATTATAGCAATAACTTTAATCATTTTAGTACAATTCCACAATATGGAGGTAATAAAACAAGTATGTATAATCAAAACCAAGCCCAACAAGCAAATATGGGAAACCAGTATGGTAAAAGTCAGTACAATCCACAAAACATGCAGCAAAATAGTATGGGCATGAATAAGCAGTCTCAATATGCTCAAAACAACAACTATTATCAATCATCAATGCAACGTGGTGGCGGAGTAAATCAGTATGGTGCACATTATAGTTCTGGTAACAGAGACGAAGATGTAGCAAATTCTTATTATCAAAACCAGGGAAATGCAAACTTCCAGAATCAAACAGGTAACAATTTCACAAATCAAAATGCTGGAAATCAATACACTGGTTCTGCTACATTAAATAATTTAAATAATGTAAGTGCAAATAATTTTACTGCTGCTAACAATAATTATCAAGCTAATCAAAATGCAAATCAATATCAAAATTATCAAAACACAAATCAAGCTAATCAAAATGCAAATCAGTATCAAAATTATCAAAACACAAATCAAGCTAATCAATTTAATCAAAATAATCAACAAGCCTTCCAGCAAAATGCAATGAACAATATGGGAGGAGCATCACAATACGCTAAAAACAACAACTATTATCAAGCATCTGCACAACGCGGCGGTGGAGTAAATCAATATGGTGCACAATATAGCTCTGGTAACAGAGATGAAGATGTAGGAAACGCTTACTATCAAAGCCAAGGTAATGCAAATATCCAGAACCAAAGTGCTAATAACAATTTCACAAATCAAGCAGGAAAAAGTCAATATACAGGATCTGCCACCCTAAACAGTCTTAACAATGTAAGTGCTAACAATTTTGCTGGCAATAACAACTATAATGCTAATAATTATGCTAACAACAATTATACTAATAATGCACAAAACAATACTAATATGAACAATGCCTCCCAATATGCGCAAAACAACAACTACTATCAATCATCAATGCAACAAGGTGGTGGGGTAAACCAATACGGTGCTCAGTACAACTCTGCTAAAAGAGACGAAGATATTGGCAACTCCTATTATCAATCCAAAAGATACTAAAGCATAACTCTAAAAGGGATAGCTATCAAAAAGCTATCCCTCTCCTTATCACATTATCTCTTCCCATTCTACATACAAGTCATCAAGTTCTGCCTGTAATTTTTCATAATCTACCTTCAATTGATTCAATAAATCAATATCGTCAAAATTTGCTGGATCTATCATAGCTGATTCTACTTCTTTTATCTGTCTTTCATGTTCTTCAATCTCTGTTTCCAAGTCTTGAAGTCTGTTTTCCCTTTTTCTTTCTCTTTTCTTTTCTTCTTTCAAACGATGATAATCTGATTGAAAAGACTTTTGATTTCGATTATTTTTCTCTTTTTCTAACTCTTTTGCTTTAAGAATATCATCCTTTTTCTTGCGATAATAATTATAGTCTCCATAATACTTGACTAACCTTCCATCTTCTAATTCATAAATATATTTAACAACCTTATTTAAAAAATATCTATCATGAGATACTATCAAAATCGTGCCTGGATATTCTTTTATTGTATCCTCTAAAATTTCTCTTGAAGGCAAATCAAGATGATTAGTTGGCTCATCAAGAACTAGAAAATTATATTCACCATTCATTAATTGTAATAAACGAAGCCGACTCTTTTCTCCACCACTGAGATCCTTTACTAGTTTAAAAACCTCATCTTCTGTGAATAGAAAAGCTGCCAGTGCATTTCGAGCTTCTTCAGTACTCATATAACATTCACGTCTAAGAGCGGTTATTAAATCATCACTAGGATTAAAACCTTCAAATTCCTGACTATAATAACCTACTTTTACATTTGCTCCAAGCTTTGCAAAACCACTATCAGCAGCCAGATTCTCCAGTATAATTTTAATCAATGTAGTCTTACCAGTACCATTACGTCCAATCATTGCTACTTTATCCTGCCAATAGATATCCATATCAAGCTTACTAAGAACTTTTTGTTTGCCAAATGACTTACTTAAGCTTTCAATATGAAGTACTTCATTACCACTACGATTATTTACTGATAAATCCAAGCCCATTTGCTTTCCATCAAGTATAGGTTTATCCAACCTTTCAATCTTATCAAGGGATTTCTGCATACTTTTTGCTCTTTTAAAAAACTTCTCATTATCAGCCTGTCTTCCCCATAGATGCAAGCGTTTTATTGACTCTTCCATTTGTTTAATTTTCTTTTGTTGGTTTTCATAAGCCTGCATCAATTGTTGATGCCTTAACTTACGTTCCTTAAGAAAATATGAATAATTACCGTGGTATATATCTTCTTTTCCATTTTTTATCTCAACTATTCTATTAACAACCTGATCAAGAAAGTATCTATCATGAGAGATAATAATAACAGTTCCCTGATATTCATGTAAATAATCCTCCAACCACTGGATTGATGGTAAATCCAGATGGTTAGTAGGCTCATCTAATAAAAGTAACTCCGGCTCAGTTAAAAGTAATTTTACCAGACCTAGTCTGGTTTTTTCACCACCACTAAGATTATCTACTTTTTTCTTCTTCAATTCATCTTCAGAAAAACCCATTCCATATGCAATTTCTCTTATTTTACTCTCATAACGATAACCACCAAGGATTTCATATTCATGTTGTATTCTACTATATTCATTCATAATCTCATCCAGATGATATGATTTACTATCACCACTTATTTCAGAAATTTCATTTTCTAATTGACGTAATCTTTTCTCTTTATCAATTAGATCTTGATATATAGTCTTTAGCTCCTCAATTAATGTTAAATTTTCAGTTAACTCAGGCATCTGGTGGAGATAACCCACCTTAATACCTCTTTTAAGAGAAATACTACCTTCTGAATATGGTTCCATATTGGCTATTATTTTAAAGACAGTAGTTTTTCCACAACCATTAGCACCAATCAATCCTACCCGTTCTCCCTCTGTAACAAAAAGAGAAAAATCTTTAAGAACTTCTGTCACTCCATAGTTTTTTGAAATTTTATTCATATTTAAAATAGACATAATAACAACCCCTATTTTACTCTTTAAAGCTAGCCACCTAATGCTAACATATCATTATTCTATTCTATCATATCATAAATTTCTATGGAAGAATATATTTAGGTTCTTCATTATTTCTTCTAAAGATAACAAAAACATTACCGATTGTCTGTACAACTTCTGCCTCAGTTTTATCAGCCAGCTGATTAGCAGCATCACGCACATCTTCCATAGAATTATTCAAAATACGACCTTTAATTAATTCATGATCATCAAGAGCTGCATCGACTTGTTCAATTACGCCATCACTAATTCCATCCTTACCAATCTGTATAATAGGGTTCAGCCTATTAGCCTGTCCCCTTAAATACGCTCTTCTTTTGCTTGTTAACATTATCTTTCACATCCTTCCTTTTTTCTAATACAAACTTTCAAACTCTTCATCTTTAATTACTTTGTTTATATCATTTGCACTTGCGAAAGCTATTTATATTAATGAAACGACTCTTAAAACAGACTGGAGTTACGGAGGACGGAAGTCTGTTTTCGACAGCGAACGAAAGCAGGATGCTGAAGTGAGCGACAAGTGTAATTAATATAAATAGCTGGAGCCAATATCAGAATATAAGAGTTTTGAAAGTTTTACTCCATATATTCAAAAGCCATTGGACCAATCTGCACTGTATCTCCCTGTTTGATTCCTGATTCTTCCATCACTTTATATAAACCGTGGTGTTTTAAGACCCTAAGCATTCTTTTAACAGAGTCCTCATTATTAAAATCTGTTTTTTGTACATTCTCCTCAACTAAATTCCCTGTAATTTCATAAAGGTCACCGTCAAGTCTCTTAACTTCAAATTCTTTTTCATCTACAAAATCTGGTCTAATTACTATCTTTTCTTCCTCCATAATATCTTCTTCAGGAGGAATCTCTTCTAATAATTCACCAACTCGATAAGTAAGTTTTTTTACACCTTGCTTTGTTACTGCAGAAATAGGGTAAACTTCATAACCCCTATTTTCCAGTTCTTCTCTTATAGTCTTAATATCTTCTTCCTCTGCGATATCAATTTTGTTTAAAGCTACTACCTGAGTTCTATTTGCTAATCTTTCATTATATTTTTTTAACTCCTGATTTATTTTCTCAAAATCATTTATAGGGTCTCTACCTTCACTACCAGATACATCAAGCACATGTACTAGAAGCCTGGTTCTTTCCACATGACGCAAAAATTCATCCCCGAGACCTACTCCCTGATGTGCACCTTCAATCAATCCTGGTATATCAGCCATTACAAAAGACTTATAATCTCCTATGGATACAACACCTAAATTAGGGGTAAGTGTTGTGAAATGATAAGATGCAATTTTGGGTTTAGCCTCAGAAACCATGGAAATCAAGGTTGATTTACCTACATTAGGAAAACCCAATAATCCGACATCAGCCAGCATTTTCAGTTCCAATCTAAGCTTTTTCAACTCTCCTGCTTCACCTTGTTCAGAAAAACGTGGCGCTTTTCTGGTAGCTTTCTTAAAACGAGCATTTCCCTTTCCACCAGAACCACCTTTAGCAACAACAAATTCTTGATCTGCTTCAGTCAAATCAGCCAAGAAATCTTCTGTATCTGCATCATAAACCATAGTTCCTGGTGGTACCCTTAAAACCAGGTCCTCACCCCCACGGCCGTGTTGTTTCTTACCAGAGCCATGAGTACCTCTTTCTGCTTCATGATATTTCTGGTAGCGAAAATCAGAAAGTGTGTTTATCCCTTCATCAACTTTGAGGATTACATCACCACCATCGCCACCGTCTCCACCATCAGGTCCACCCATATCAACATATTTTTCACGGCGAAAACTAACGACACCATTACCGCCATCTCCACCTTTTACTTTAAACTCAACTTCATCTAAAAACATAATTACACCTACTTTCCTCTATGTTTTAGATTACCCAATTCTCTAAAAATAAATAATGAAAAAGCCCCCAGTATGTACTGAGGGCAGAGTTTTACATCTTTATATCTTTAATAGACACTACTAGTTAGCTATAGCATCATATTGTTCATCAGTATAAACACTAATCTGGCGGGAAGATTTACCCTTTCTTTCAAAAGCAACAATACCGTCTATTTTTGCAAAGAGGGTGTCATCTGAACCTCTACCAACATTTAAACCTGGATGAAATTTTGTTCCTCTCTGCCTTACCAGAATACTACCTGCAGAAACAAACTGACCATCAAATCTTTTTACTCCCAGTCGCTTTGACTCACTATCGCGACCATTCCTGGAACTACCTACACCTTTTTTCTTGGACATTTACTCCACCCCCAAATAATGTAATTTTATAATCTTAAACTTGATTATTTCAAATATATTTTAACAGAATTCGAATCTCTTATGCTTCAATACTCTCAATAAGAACTTTTGTATATGGTTGACGATGACCGGTTTTCTTACGGTAACGTTTTTTCCTTTTGTATTTAAAAACAATGATTTTCTTGTTTTTACCTTGCTCAAGTACACGACCTGTTACTTTAGCACCTTCTAATAAAGGTTTCCCAAACTTAGCTCCACTATCACCAACCACAGATAAAACCTGATCAAACTCAACAGTTTCATCAGCTTCTACTGGAAGCTTTTCTACTTTTATAATTTGATCTTCTTCTACTCTATATTGTTTTCCACCTGTTTTTATAATAGCATACATGACTTACACCTCCCTTACCTCAAGACTCGCTAGAACAAGGCAGCCATCAGATAAACACTGATTAAACAGCATTATCAAGACATTTTTAACCTATTCTATGCGGTTTTGGTAACGCAACGTATTAATTCTAGCATATTTCTTAGCAATAGTCAAGAACTAAAATCGCTCTACCATCACTTGTAAGCCATCTATAGATTTTACTTCCTTTTCTTTGATTATTCCCTTTATAACTTCCTTTTCTCCAGGGAGAAGTGAAATATAATTATCACTCCAATATACTGGTGCCACCACTTCATTATTTTGATTATATATCTTAATTTGATTAAAACAGGAGATAATTCGAGACTTATTTTCAAGTTCCAGGTATATTTCCATATGATTAGCTTTTCTGCTAAAATTATATTCGAAATTTAGTTCTGCTTCAGGAATCTCTCGTAGTTCTCTCAAACTGCCAAATTCTTTGACTGGTCGATAAAACCAATCTTCATCTCTATCCTCTTCATATATATCATTCCCTGCAGGAAAGAAATAAACATTTTTGCTTATTAAACCATCTCCATCCTCTAAATAAAGGAAGAGAAAACTAAGTTCCTCAGCAAAAGATTCTGCTGGTATTTCAAAAAGATATTTAGAGTTATACTTCCCAATGCTTTCAATATCCATTCCTCTGGAAAACTTTATATCAAGATCTTTATTATAAAGGACTGCCCTAACTTTTAAATCATCAAGATCTTTAAAAGTCTGATTAGCTAAATATACAGCATTGTCATCATAGGCAAACTGTAAATGCAAGGGTTCACATGCTTTCTTACTTCCAAAAAACGCTCCATTAGGTAGATTATAATAATCATATAGCTGCCAGATTAATGATGGCCAGGAGCTATTAAGCATCCAGCCAATTACACCAGTAGCATCAGGCCAATTGCGAAAATGAGCCTCGTACATAGCCCTCCATGATTGATATCCTATAAGTTGAGCAGCTTTAAGATATTCTTCTATGTTTAGATCTTTACCAAACCTGCCTTCAATTACTCTTTCAAGTACTCTAGTATCTGTAAAATCAGCCAGCCCGGCATGAAGCTTCCAAGCATCACTACCTACTTCAAGTTCTTCTGGTTCAAGAAAACGCTTCAAGCTATCAAATTGGGGCAGGCACATATCTGGACCTGTTTCAGTATTGAACTTTCCAGCTACTCCTGGCATACTCTCATCATACCAGTATTGAGGTGGTATATAACTATAAGGCCCAGACATTTTCACTCCAGGTTCACCAGTCAACTTAGCTGGCTTATCTGCAGCACTGGAAACTGCTGGTATATCAGGGCAACAATCTTTCATTACCTGGAGGTATTCTCTTTCTACTTCATATGGAGGCGGAAAATCACTACCATAAAACCATGCTATGAGTGAAGGGTGAGAGCGAAGTCTCTTCACTTGTGAAGTCATTGATTCTACAGCAACTCTCAAATCCTCAGCTTTCCACTTAAACCACCTTTCCCAATGATTACAACAAGGCCAGCCAGCAATTACTATTATCCCTTCTTTATCACAAAGATCCCAAAAATTATCTGTAGCTAGTTTACCTTCAAGTCGTACAGTATTGAAATTCATATTTTTGAGGTAGTTAATATCAATTTGATCCTGTATTTCTGATTGCCTTAACATAAGATCAGGTGCCCAGGCGGCCCCTCTCAATTGTATTTCCTCTCCATTAACTACAAATACCCTTGATCCTTTTTCATTTAAGTATGAATTTATTTCCCGAATACCAAAAGAAACTTCTTGCTGATCTGATAGAATATCATCCTGAAAAACTTTAAGTTTTAAATTATACATTTCAGGACTACCCATCTGATAAGGCCACCAGAGTCTGGGGTTCTCTATTTTTAATTCAGGACAATCATCAACACTTATCTCCACAACTTTTTTCATTTTTGGCTCCATAACGACTTCTTTTTCAAATTCAAAATTATCAATTTCGCCAATAAGCTTTACCTTTTTCTCATCTAGAGTATCATTATATAATTCTGTTACCACCGTTAGTTCTGCAGTTTGATGATCGTCACATATTTCAGACCTTAGATAAGTATTATCCATATATATATCTTCAGAAAGATGCAAACAAACGTCTTGCCAAATTCCCATAGAATCATCAGGTGGTACCGGACACCAATCTATAAAGGTAATAGCTAAATCATCTACATCGGGAGAAAATACTTCTACAGCCAAAACATTGTCTTGAAAAAAATATAAATTGTCACTAATATCAAATTTATACAATCTATATGTTCCCTGAACTTCACCTTGACCGGCTATCCTCTTACCATTTAGCCAGATATTAGCTGCATAATTAATACCCTTAAATTCCAGATAGACCTTCTTTCCCTGCCAATCTTTGCTAACCTGAAATCTGTTACGATACCACCAGGATTGGCGAAATGGACTATCATCAGGTTTATAATGGTTAGAAAAGAGACTATCCTTACCATGTTTATATCCTGGAATACTGCTAATATTCTTGTTATAATAGGGATCTAGATAAATATTATTTTCCACAAGCCCTGCTACAACTGTACCAGGAACAGTTACAGGATACCATTCATCAGTATTATATTTTTCAGTAGAAATCTTCTCCCCAAAAACACTTACTTTCTCTGAAGACTGTATAAACCACCCATCAGCTAATACTCTTTTCAACATAATTAATCCCCCTTTTTAAATTATTAAGAAATTCAGCTTTCCCCTTATTACCAGTTGTATCAAAAGCCAGGAGTAAAGCACCTGCAGGAGCCTGTAGATTTGGCCTAGTCAATTCTACTTTTTCAACCTTTTTTGCAATACCCAATTTATATTGCAACTCACTTTTAATAATTTTGTATAAAATTTTACTTTTGCTTTTAAAAACACCACCAAATAGTGGAAGAATAAGTTTTTTATCATTTATATCTAGTTCTATTATAAGCTTATAGACTAATTCTGCCAGATCAAGACCTGCCTGCCAGAGAATATTTACTGCTACCATATCACCTTCGTTACTGGCTCGAAACACTAATTTGGCTAATTTAGCAATATCTGTTCTACTCATTTTTTCCACATATACTTTTTCAATAATACCTTCTTGGTTTTCAACTCCAAGATGCTCACAAAACAATTTACTCAATAAAGTTTTTTCACCACGACCATCATATTCTCGAAAAATAGCATGTAATGCGTTAACTGCTATATTGTAGCCACTTCCTCGATCATCAAAGATATGCCCCCAACCCCCTACTCTTTTCCTGGCACCTTCTTTATTAATACCAACAGCAATCGAACCAGTACCAGCAATCAATGCAACACCATCAGCAGCTTCATTTCCAGCAGCCAGAGCTAAAAAAGCGTCATTTACTAGAATAAAATCTTTAAGCATATTGATTTTTCCCTTTAATAAGGGATAGATTATCTGATAATCTTTTTTAGTATCAATACCAGCCAGACCAAAACAGGCCATTTCAATACTTCCTTGCTCTGGATTAATATTTGCCATTTTATATGCCTTTATTATAGAATTATACACCGCTTCCATAGCTCCTTCTCTAGTTACTACGTGATAATTTGAAGGTCCGCTTTTACCAATACCCAGGATTTGACCCTTTTCATTAGATAAGTATGATACTGTACTTGTTCCACCACCATCAACTCCTAAAAATAATCTCATAAAAAACCTCCTTTTTAAAATTTATATATCAACAACTTTTTAAAACTCCTTTAAAAAGTATTTAAAGAAAAACAACTGTCACAATTATATAGAATCTTAGCTATAATCAAACAGTGTATTTCCATTTATCAAAAACATATTTTGCTGTAGACTTTAGTTGAATATCTTCCTCTTCTGTCCTCTGTACTACTCTAGCACTATTATTCTGTGAAGATAGAGTGGATAATTGCTCATTAATATCTATAATGAGTTCTTTATCATACAAATTATAGATATCACCTATAATTATTAAATCTGGGTCTAAAAAGTTATGTAGATTAGAAAGAGTTTTTAATAGATATTCAATTGATTTTCTTATCACTTTTACAGCAAGCTTATCATTTTCTTTATATGCTTTGACAATATCTTTTATCATTAATTGCTCAAAGGGAACATTCTGTAAAGAACTCTCAGCACCTTCTTTTAAAGCATTCACTACATCCCTTTTTATAGCTGACATAGAAGCCATTACTTCCAGACAACCCTTTGCTCCACAACAACAGTTATAATCACCTTCACTTACGTTTATATGGCTAATCTCACCAGCAAGACCATGAGATCCTTTATATAGCTTACCATTGATAACTAATCCAGAGCCTATTCCTTCTGCTATAAAGATATAGATAAGATTTAAAGCATCAACTCCCACACCATAAACTGACTCATAATATGTGGAAAGGTTAGCGTCATTTTCAATATATAGAGGTAATTGAAAATACTTATTAAATTCATCTTTAAGTTTAATATCCTGCCATATTTCACTGATACTTTCTTTTAATACATCTTCCTTCTGATCATAAATACCTGGTACAGAAATACCAATTCCAATAATATCACTGGTATCTATATCCTCTTCTTCAAAATAATCAGAAAATGTAGCTGTATATAGTTTTTTAATAATTTCTTGTACAGTCAAACCCTTTATTTCCCAGCTTTCTTTTTTCTTTATATTAAAATCAAGATCATAAATAGCATAGGATAAATATGTATAACTCATTTCTACAGAAATTAAATATTTATTACTTCCCCTAAATTCTAATAATCTAGGAGGACGGCCTCCAGTAGATTCCCGATACTCAGCTTCACATACCAAACCTTCTACTATCAAATCTTTTATGATATTAGAAACTGTCGTATGAGATAAATCCAAAATCTGACTCAACTCTTTTCTGGATACAGGTTGTCGCTCAATTACTTCATTGAGTATTAGATATTTGTTCTGTTTTGTCAGGTCTTTTGTGTTTTTTATCATGAAGTCCGCCTCCTTTCTTTAAAACTTATTAGTTCATTAAAAATAGATATTTTATTTACTTTAGTATCCATGTATACTCTTTGATACAAGCTTATTTAATAAGGCTGGCTGCTGCTTCATCAATTACTAGAGTCACATCAGGATGAGTCTGTAATAAAGATGAAGGAGTATCAGTACTAATGAAACCATTTACAGTTTCTTTTATTGCTTCAGCCTTGTTTTCACCACTTGCTAAAAGTATAATACGTCTGGCCTTCAAAATTGTTGCCATTCCCATGGAAATCGCTTTTTTAGGCACCATATCCATTGACTCAAAAAATCTGCTATTATCAGATATAGTCTCTTCTGTTAGATCAACTATACTAGTGGCTACATTAAGCCTTTCATCTGGTTCATTAAACCCAATATGACCATTTGCACCAATACCAAGAACCTGAAAATCTATACCACCTTTTGACTTAATCTCATTCTCATAATCCTTACACTCTTTTTCAACATTATTAGCCATTCCATCTGGAATAAGAATATTATCAGCTTTAATATTAACATCCTTAAAAAAGTTTTCCTGCATATAGAAATGATAGCTCTGGTCATTATCAGCAGACAAACCATAATACTCATCAAGATTAAAGGTCGTTACTTCAGAGAAATCAAGATCTCCATTACGATACATTGAAATAAGTTCTTCGTACATCCCCAGTGGTGTACTACCCGTAGCCAAACCAATTACACTATTAGGTTTTAAACCAATCTGGCCAGCCAATAACAAAGCTGCCTTTTTACTCATTGCTTGATAATCTTTCTCTACTATTATTCGCATATTTCCACTCCCTGTTAAAATATGTATTAAAACTTCATTTATAACTTCTAGTATACTGGATAAAATAAGCAAATGTCAACAAAAACTCTGTTTTTCACCTTCATACTTTTCCACTAAATTTTATAGTATATAAATAGGATATAATTAACCAAATCATATAAAATAAAAATAGAAAAAATCACTTTCCATTTTCCATAATTGTGAAAGCACATAATTTATATCAGTAAAACATTCTATATTGCTATTATATATTATTAATAGTATATTTTCAAGACTTTTTAAAAGTTTTTTAAAAAGATTAGAATTTTATTCTTTAACTTGAATTGACCAAAGTAAACACCATTTAAAAGAAGAAAAATATAAAAATACTTGTCAAATTCAAGTTAAAGATAGATAAATTATAGCTCCTTATTCTAAATTAATAACTTAATAGTCTTTATTTCAAAAGGCTCCATTTTAAACTTCAGAATATTATCCTTAAAGCTTATTTCCTTTGACAGATGATTTTCCAGGAGATTGACTATCCTGGCTGATTGAATTCTAATCTCCGAATTTAACTTCAAAGAAACTAATTCCCTAGCGCCATATGGTTCATACATTCGCATTATTATTGACCGTCCATCTTCAGCATGCTTAATTACCTCCAGTCGAGAACTACCCTTCTCTACCTCAACAAAGCCTGCGCTAGTAAGGATTTGCTCTTCAGGATCAATCTCCTGTACCAGTAGGGAATTTGTTAGGTCTTCAGCATATTCAAGAATTTTACTTTGATAAAAGACCCCATCGTGAACATAAAAAGAATAAGTAAAGTGATGTAATCCATAATCAGCCTTTTCATCAGGATAATTTGGCGCCTTAAGTAATGTTAATCTAATTTGATTGCCCTTTACATCATAGCCATATTTACAGTTATTTAATAGACTAATACCTAGACCTGGCTGAGATAAATCAACCCACCTATGTCCAGGAACTTCAAACTGAGCCTTTTCATAATCTGTATTATTGCTAGTTGAGCGTGTTAAATTTCCATAAGCAATCTCATATCGAGCCTGATCACTATTAACATTTACAGGAAAAGCAACTTTCACCATTACTTCTCTCTCTTTCCAGTCCACATGATTATCAAAATCTATACGATCAAAATCCCGATAGAGAATAATATCTTGCTTAAAGATAGATTCTCTAAACTTTCTTTTAATGCTAATAACCTTTTTCAATTTATATTCTTTAATATAGAAATCTAACAATTCCATATCTTCATCTATTCTGTGCTCTTCAAATTCTGCTACCTGTTCCCATGCCTGATAACGAGGTGGTCTATCATCAAAAAACTGTAATTCATTAGGACAACGGTCTGCTGAAATCAGTTCAAGTTCTCGCTTCTTATCATATATAGAGTTCATCTGACCATTATTAAAAGTTAATTTGAAGTAAGAATTCTCTACAATTACATTTTTATCTATTCCCGGCGAGTGATTCTCATGATATTTGCTAAGTTCAGGCCCTGAGTCCACCTTAATGATTCGGAATCCCATAGCAGGTACATCCTTCACATAAAGGTCAATAATATCTCGTGAACTATCAAGATCATATTCCAGTGTTTCTTCAGTACTGTAATCAATAAATTGAAGGGAATTATCTCTCCATTTTTCCTTGATATTAATCCTAACTAGACTATTACGCTGATAGCCCAATCCATTCCAGACAATTAAATAGTCAGAGTCTTGATCATATAATAATTTAGCCCCTTTATTATTAGATTTATTATCAATTATAGCTGCTGGGAAAAATTTATTTGAATTAAGTTTAGATTTAGCTAATCTATTTAGACCATCCTCAATAATTCTATCAAGTTCTTGTTGAACTTTCTGATATATCTGATCAACATCCTGATATACTTCATTAATAGAAGTCCCAGGAATAATGTCATGGAACTGATTTGTTAGAATCTGCTGCCACAATTCCTGTATTTTAGACTGGCTGGCCACCCCTGTTAAAAAACTTAGAATTTCCGCATTTTGAATCTTAAGCTCTGCTCTACGATTATTCAACTTTGTTTTAGCCTGAGATGTGTATGTACCACGGTGATATTCAAAGTATAATTCTCCTTTCCAGTCAGGATATTTAGTATTCTGTTCCTGGATATCCTTCTCCAGTTCTTGAAAATACTGCTTGGGCTGAGAGAACTTCATCCGCGGCATTTTAGATAATTTATCAAAACGCTTAATTTTTTCTATAAATTCCTGTGTTACTCCACCTCCACCATCACCATAACCATAGATATAAAAGAGTTTATCATCAGGTATAACCCTGTCTTTTTTGAAATAATTTGATGAGTCTCCAAATTTATATTCAAAGACATTCTTTTCTTTTTGCTGCTGATAATTATCCTTTACTTTCAAGACCTTATCAGCATATACTTCTCCATTATAAGTGAACGGTAAGATTACCCGTGGAATATGGGTCAATACTTTACTCCCATCTATTCCCTGCCAGTGGAAAATTGAATAAGGGAATTCATTAGTATCATTCCAGGATATTTTGGAAGTCATAAAATAATCTATTTCGGCTTTTTTCATTATTTGAGGCAAACTACCAGTATAACCAAAAACGTCGGGCAACCAACAAAGCTTTGAATCAAAGCCAAACTCTTCTTTGATGAATTTTTTTCCATACAAAAACTGTCTGACCAAAGATTCTCCTCCAGGGATATTGGTATCTGCTTCAACCCACATACCACCTTCAGGCTGCCACTGTCCTTGCTTGATTTTTTTCTTTATTTCTGCATATAATGCAGGATAATAATTTTTTATATATAAATATAATTGCGGTTGAGATTGTATAAAATTAAATTCCGGATATCGTTCCATTAATCTTACTGCTGTAGAAAAACTCCGACCTGCCTTCCTGAGGGTTTCCTTAAACTGCCATAACCAGGCTATATCAATATGAGCATGACCAAAACAGGACATAAAGTAGCTTTCGTCCTTATTAAGCGCAGCAATTTCTTCCTCATAAATCTTATTTAAGAAAACATAATTCCTATCTTCCTTATTAAAATGTAATTCTAATCTTTCTATAATTTTATTAATATCATTATACTCTTTTTCTTGCCTCTGTTTTAACGTATCTGATAACTCTTTCAAAGCAAGATAATTATAATAAAAAGTTTCAACTTCAGGTTTGATTATTCTTAACTCAGCAAGTGAAAAACAATGTTTATAATCAGGATCAGGTACATAGATCTTATTTATTCTATTTAAAGCAGCCTCCAGTAATAAGTCTATCTCGCATCCAGCATATTGCTCTACATCGAGAAATACATCACTGTGATTTTCATCAAGTCCCTGATATATATCTTCATTTATATGCAAGGCAGCCTCGCCACCAGTTTCTATAGTCAGGACTACTTTTTTTCCTTTGACTTCCTGAGGAACTAAATAAGTGGCTTTAAAAAAAGTAGTAGTATCTTCTTCTTCAGACCATGTATCACCAATTTGAAAAGACTCCCAATCTCCAATGTACTTATATTCTTTAAGACCTGTATAAATTGCTTCTCTTTTCTGCCAATTAGTAATAGGATAGCTATCCTCAATCATCTCTTTTTTTATTTCAATCAAGATATCATTCATTTTCTAATTTCACTTCCCCAATCATAAACTCTGTGCAATCTCTTCTCGAATTTTCTTAGTAATATTCTGAGGTCGAGTAATAGCTCCACCGATTACAACAGCATATGCGCCACGTTTTATTGCCTGTGCACCCTGTCTGCCGTCTTTATAATTCCCTTCTGCCAGAATAGGTATACTACTTATTTCTTTCAAATCCTTGACTAGTTCCAGATCTGGTCTAGGCCTATCATCTGTACCCTTAGTATACCCTGAAAGAGTGGTAGAAATAAAATCAGGTTTTAATTTACTTACTTTTTTTGCATCATTCACTGTAGCTATATCAGCTACAATACCACAATCAGGGTAATCAGTTCTTATTCTGGTAAATATATCTGCTAAAGCTTGTGGACGTTTTCTATCTGTACAGTCAATAGCCACAAAATCTGCACCAACTGCCAGTATCTCCTTCACTTCTTTATAAGTAGGTGTTATATATACCTGGAATCCTGGCACTTCCTTTTTCCAGAGACCGATAATAGGTAAATCAACTACTTCTCTAATTGCCCTGACATCTTCAGGAGAGTTAGCCCTGATACCTTTAGCGCCACCATTATCAGCTGCGATCGCCAGACGGGCCATAATATCAGACCCATGCAGTGGCTCATCTGCCAGAGCTTGGCATGATACAATCAATGAATTTTTATATAGCTTTCTCATCTTTTATCACGTACTTTCTTTTTTAGAATTTCCCACAATTTATTACTATTATTGTAATCAAGATAACTCAAACTGTTACAGCAACGATATGACCAAACACCTAGATAATCAGGTTTTGAAGCTATAATAGTATCAATTCCTTTTTCCCATTCATCAATTTTACTATCGTTAATTTTAAAACCCTGTAGCCAGATTTGGGAATCAATTTTGAATTCCTGGCAGAGTCTAGTTACTGTTATAGTCAAAGGTACAAGCATTTCTTCAATAGACCTCTTCCACCCTAACCAATAAGGGTCAGTACCAAAGTAGTCAAGCTTTAAATCCCTTATTAATCCTCTCCAGTATTCACTGAAATCCTCATCCCTGGCAGGTGGTAAAACACAGAGTCCATTTTTTATCTCCTTCTTAGTAGAGAAAGTGATCATTTCCTGAAGAAAGGATTTTATTGAGTCCTTTTTAAATTGCTCTATCTGATTACTCTTTTTTTCAGGAATTTCATAGCCATTTTCCGAGAAAAATTTCTCCTGACAGACTGGACAACGACAACCCCAGATCGGAGATTCAGGATCAACCTGAATAAAGAAATGCGGTTCATCCCAAAATATATAATCAACAGACAGCTGGCTTACAATATCTATCCATTTCCTGACAAAGTCTACAGTATCCGGATGGTTAAGACAGGCCAGGGGTAGTTTTTCTCCCTGATTATTTCTCTGCCATACCTGAGGATTCTCAAGTAGGAAGCGGGAATAGGCCTCTCCCCCAAAAATCCCTGCCAGACTCCAGGGATCCATATGAACCTCAAGTCCCATTTCTTGAGCATAGTTATTCATATTATAAAAATTATCAAAATTATACTCCATATTATTCTCTGAGAATGTTTGAACAAGGTAGCTGGCTCCAGCCTTTTTCATTTCTTCGACATCTCTCTTAAAATGATCAAAAAAAGTATTTCCATGATATGAGTAGCCTATTTTCATCATATATTCACACCCTGTCTTCGTAGTTCACTCTGGAATTTGGCTGATTCTATCTCAAAAGGTTTTAACTTTTCTATAGCTGAAAGAGCAGCGATTACGCCAGCTCCCTGCCCCATACCACAACAGGTAGGCATAATCCTTACTGCCGATTGTCCGCCAAAGTCAGCCGATAAGTTACGCCCAGCCATTAATAGATTATCAAGTTCATCTGCTATCAAAGCACGGGCAGGTATCTCATAATAATTACTATAATCAAGCTTTACTTCCTTTTCACTCTCTTCTTCATCATTTTTGTGAATATCTACTCCATATATAGCCTTAACAACTGCATCATCAAACTTAGTAAAATTAGTTACATCAGTCTCTTTGAAAACATATTTTCCTTTTATACGAGCACTTTCTCTAATACCAATCTGGGCAGCTGACTGTAAGAGATATGAATTTTCAAAACCAGGGAGATATTCCTGTGCAAATTTTGTTAAATTCCTGGTCTGTTCAAGTCCTTCAAGCTGAGCCCGGGACACCTCCAGGGGGTTATTAGCATCTTCAATATTAACATGACCTGTATTAACAACAACTCCACCCTGAGGTAATTTAATGAAAAAGAAATGATCCCTTGGTAATTTCAAGCCATCAGCTTCAGCCTGTGTAACTAGACTAAAAAAACCTGCTATTGAAGTAGCAATCCCTTTCTCTTCAGTATTTACCCAGCTAAAGAAATCATCAGGATGGCTTCCAAGATATTCCATAGTCTTTCTTAATTCTACATTATCAAGGACAAACATCTGGGTCATAGCCTGATTTACACCATCTTCATCCCCTTTAAAAAGGGTAAGATCAGCAAGTTTGCCCAGAACAGCATCTCCAGTACAATCAATATATTGATCAGCTTTAATATCCAGATAAGACCCTCTTGAGTATGTTTTAAGACTTTTAATTTTTCTATTATCTGTTTCTATATCAACTACCTGCTGGTACAAAAGAACATCTACCTGTTTTTCTTTTAGCAATCTAGCCAGATGATATTTTAGAGACTCATAATTAAATGCTCTTCCCTGATAGGCTGAATCCTCTTTTAGTACATTTAGCAATTCGCCAAAAACACCCTGAACCAGATCTTCACCTTGATAATCAAATTTCATAAAGGGATTAACAAGACCATTTGTAGCCAAACCACCAGGAAAACCACTGGCCTCAAGCAAGAGTGTGCGAGCCCCAGCCTGAGCCGCTCCAATAGCAGCTCCAACACCAGCCATACCTCCACCGACAACAATTACATCATATCTTTTCAAATTATTGCAAATCATCATCCTTTTACAGCCCCTTTATATCCCTCAATAAAAAACCTCTGAGTAAAATAGAAGAATATCAAAATTGGAATAATCATGATTACAGCACCGGCAGAAACATATCTAAAATTACCCTCAAATGCAGATTCAAGTGCCGTTAACCCCAGGGTTAAAGGATACAAATCATTATCTTTTAGTACAATTAAAGGCCACATAAAAGAATTCCAGTACATAACAAATGAAAAAATAGATACTGCAGCTACAGATGGCTTTATCATTGGAGTCATTATCTGCCACCAGATTCTAAACTCACCACAACCATCAATACGGGCTGCTTCCTCTATTTCTATAGGAATGGCCTCATATGCCTGTTTTAAAAGAAAGACACCAAATATAAAGACAGCTGAAGTAATAACTACACCTAAATGGGTATTCACCAAGCCCAGGCTCCTCAAGGTTACATAGTTAACAATCATAGTACCCTGCATTGGAATAAGCATAGGAGCAATTATTAAGGCAAATATAAACTTCCTTCCAATAAAATCCAGACGCCCCAGTGGATAAGCGGCCAGTGTTGATAAGAGTATGTTCAAAGTCAGTCCCACAGCTGTAATCTTTAAAGTATTAAAGAAATACCTTACTATAGGAACTCTCCGAAACACTACTCTAAAATTTTCTAGAGTTGGATTTTGCGGTATCCATTGAGGTGGATATGTGAATAAATTTTCTGATCCTTTAAATGATGTTGATAACATCCAGACAAAAGGAAAGATAAAGAACAGAGCAATAATAATCAAAACAAGATATAATATTATAGTTTTTATCCTTTTAGACATAAGTATCACTCCTGTTTACCTTGAAATTAATAATAGTGAATATACCAATGACTATTGAAAGTATTACTGCCAGAGCAGAGGAATACCCAAACCTAAATTGCGTACCTGTCGATGAACCCCCAAAGGCTGTATTATAGATTAGATAAACCATAGTTGTTGTATCTGCTGCTCCAGACGTCAGTACAAAAATTTCTTCAAAAATCTTAAGTGCTGCCATTGTTGATAAAATAGTACAAATCATAATAGTGGGACGTAGTAATGGTAAATAAATTTTGCTAAGTAACTGCATTTTAGAAGCTCCATCTATTGTCGCTGCTTCAATCAAGTCCTCAGGAATATTCTGTAAACCAGCCATATAAATAACCATATAATAGCCCAGCCCACGCCAGAAAGTTACAAACATAACTACCCAGATAGCGATGGATGGATTACTTAGCCAGTAAATCCGTTGACCCTGCTCCAGTATATTAATCATTTGTAACATTGAATTCAAGAGGCCATTAGGATTAAAAACCCATTTCCAGCTATAACCTATTATAATGATCCCAGTAATTACTGGTATATAATAAAGTGTTCTGAAAAGCTTAATACCTTTAATCTTTTGATTTACCAATACAGCCAGCAAGATAGAACAAATCTGTATAGGAGGCACCACTAGCAGATACTTTAATGAGTTTTCCATACCTCTATAAAAAAGCCACATCCGGTCATGAAACATTCTTGGCCATGTAACAACTAATAGTATGACGAAAAGGATGCCTGTTCCAATCTTAAGACTTAAATCAATCTTTTTCTCTTTGGCTTTCTTCTTTGAATATATAATTATAGCCATTATTCCAAGTAAAGATAAAGAAAGCAGTACTTTGTACCAATTATTTCTTCTTAAAAACTCTGCAAACTCAGGATTTCTTACAATCCGTCGATAATGATCAATACCTATCCAGATAGACTCCTGGACTAAGATTCTAGTTTGGTCTTCCCCAACTTTTTCAGTAGTAATTAAAACATCAGAGTCCTTAAATCGACCGCTAGTATATCTATTTTCCAGAACAGGAATAAAACCCTCTGCCTGTTGATTATTAAGTATTCTATCTTCATGAACAACATAATTAATCTCTACAAGTGTTTCTTGAAAGACATTAGCTGCAGGTAAAATATTTATGATTACTAACGCTAGTAGAAAACCTGTTAACATTAATTTATTAGAGATAATCTTCTTTTTTAAGACATATACCAGGGCAGCTATTGAAAATAACAATATCAAGATATTAAATAAAGGATTATTTAGATATTGTAAGTTTCTAATAAAATGTGATATAAACGCCAGTGGTCCTCCAGCATTAGGCCTTCTCAGTATTTCATATCTCATAAATGAAATATAAATTCCATGGGCCAATGGATAAAAACTAAATAATCCTAATAATGCCAGGGGAGCTGCCAGAAAGGCATAAGCAATTAAATTTTGTTTAATTTTTATTTTAGTTCTCAGATCCATAGATACTCCTTTCTAAAAAAGGTAGCAAGCCTTAAAATATCAGCCTGGCTTACTACCCCCTTTTCACACATTGCTAATTAACAATCATTAGTTTAGATCTTCAATTATATCATTAGCTCTCTCTTCTACAAAGTCTAGCATCTCCTGAACTCCTACATCTCCTCTAATAGCTTTTTCAAATTCTTCCTCCATAATACCCATAATTTCATCCCAGCCTTCAGGTGCAGCTGTAACATCTAAATTATGAACATTTACCATAGATTGTGAAGCTAATGTCTGTGCCTGCAGAGCCATAGTATCAGCATTTTTGAAAAATGGATCTGTATCCAGACCTATTTTCGTAGATGGAACAATCGTAGCCTCTTTTGAAAATTCAATTTGGGCTTTATGACTTGTTAAGAAGTGTGCCCATTTAGCTGCCGCTTCTTTATTTTCTGATTCATCCAATACTACCAGATTCATCATACCACTATGAATTTTATCAGCACCTCCAGGGCTTACTGGATACTTTCCAAAACCTATCTTATCGGCAAGCTCTGGTGAATTATTTTCGATGTGTAGTACCATTGAAACACCAACAGGATACATTGCTAACTCACCGGCTTCAAATAATGACCTTGCTTCTTGATAAGTTGGAAGATCTCCTGGTATAAGTCCTTCTTCATGTGCAGTTCTGAAATACTGAACCCTATCATATACTTCCTGAACATTAAAAGCAACTTCACTTAGATCATCATTAAAAAGATCTACACCAACTCTCTGGATAAGTTCCCATGGTTTTATATCAATTGCAAAACCAGGAATACCTGTCTCTTCTTTAATAGCTCTGGAGTATTCCATTACATCTTCCCAGTTTTCAGGTGGATCCTCAGGATCCAATCCTGCACTTTCAAAAATCTCTTTATTATAGATCATAATTTGCGGTGAAGCATACCAGGGAAATGTATATCCAAAAAATCCATCAAACATGGTTTTTTCCCATAATGCATCAATATATTCATCCCCTACAGGCCCATCAAAATGTAAATCAAGTGGTTCAAGGGCCCCCTGCTGATAAAAGGTATATGCAGTAGGATTATTCAAATTTACTACATCAGGAGCCTCTCCGGCATTAATAGCTGTAACCAAGACCTGGGCCATATTCCCGTCAACATTATTAAATTTAATTTCAATATCAGGATTTTCTGCCTCAAATTCTGAAGCCATTTCATTTAAGTAATCTTCAAAAGTACCTAACCACCAACCCCAAAACTCAACTTCCGTTTTTGCACTAATACTCAAAGATAAAGACAAAATTAGTATTAATGACAAAATAAAAATAAATTTCTTTTTCATTTTACCCCTCCTAAAATTTTTGTTGAAGTAAATTCAGTATAGGAAATATTTTTACCTTTGTCAAGTGTTTTTTGAAATTTTATTACAAGAGTTTCTGAAATTTTATTACATTGCCTTTATATATGTTATTATGAGGAAGAAAAGCATTTTCTAAAATCAAATAATATAATAGAGTTTCCCCAAAACCCAGAACTCCAATCTTTCAACAGCCTTAACATATCA